>JALYUO010000891.1 GCA_030853735.1 Chloroflexota bacterium | reverse complement strand
GCCTGGATGAGCGCGTCGCCACCGCGCTGGACCTGCACGCCCACCCGCGCCCCGCCGCAGCCGGGCCGGATTTGCAGGCCGCGCAATTAGCGGATGCCGCCGACCGGTTGGCCGCCACGCTGCCGCTGTTGGCCGTGCGCCTGCCACCCGTCGTGAGGCGGCAGGCTATGGTGCCGGTGCTGCTGTTGGCGCTGCTGTTTGGCGCGGCGCTGCTGGCCCCTAATCCGTTGCAGGGCTATTGGGATACGCAGACGGCGATCCGGCAACAGCAGCAAGCCGAAGCCGACAAGATCGAGCAATTGCGCCAGGAACTGGCCGCCCACCCTACCGGCGACGACCCGGCGCGCCAGGCGCTGCTGGCCGAACTCGATCAGTTGCACCATGATCTGCAAGCGGGCAACCTGAGCCGCGATGCGGCGATGGCGCGCTTATCTGCGGCTGAGGCGGCGCTGCAAAAGCAGTTGGACACGCGCGCGCCGCAAGAACAGGCCGCGCTAGATGCGTTGGGCAGCAGCCTGGACGAGAGCAAGGGTGCGCTGGGCGCGGCGGGCAAAGCCCTGCAACGCGACGACAGCCAAGCCGCCGCCGCCGCGCTCAAACAGGCGGGGGCCGAAGCCGCGCAAATGTCGCCCGCCGAGCGGCAGGGCATGGCGCAGAGCCTGCGCGATACGGCCAAAGCGGCGGCCCCCAATGACCCGGCCCTGGCGCAAAAGCTGGAAGACGCGGCCAAAGCGGTGGAGAGCGGCGACCCGCAGGCCGCACAACAGGCGCTGGATAACCTGAGCGAACAAGTCGGCCAGACGGGGCAGAAGCAGGCCGACCAGCGTGACTTGAACCAAGCGTTGAGCCAGATCCAACAGAGCAAGGGCAACTTGGCGAACGCCGGGCAACAGACGGCGACCGGCCTACCGACCCCGCAGCCGGGCGCGGCGGCAACGGCCCAAGCTGCCGGCACCGCGCAAGCTGCGGGCACACCCGGCGCAGCCGGCACGCCCCAAGCCGCCGGCACGCCCCTGAGCGGCACGGCTGTCGCGTTTAGCACTCTGCCGCCCGGCACTACGCCGCAGGTGATCAGCGGCACGATGGTCTTTGCGACCGGCACGCCGCCGGTCGGCGGCATGCCCGGCACCGGCACGCCGGTCATCATCCAGGGACAAGGCCAGGGGCAAGGGCAGGGCCAGGGGCAAGGACAAGGACAAGGCCAGGGGCAAGGCCAGGGCCAGGGGGTAGGCGGCAGCCAGGCGGGCAACGGGCACACTGAGCCGGTTGCTGTGCCACCTTCGACGCTGAACGCGCAGGGCACGCCGGTGGGTCTGACGGCCAAGCCGAACGGCGGCGAGACGGGCACCACAGGGGTCAATGTGGACCCGGCGACCGGCGCGGCCAATGTGCCATACGAACAGGTCTACGGCAGCTATAACCAGGCGGCGCAAAAGAACCTGGAGACGACCTATATCCCCGCCGGCATGAAAGACTTGGTGCGACGCTATTTCACGGCCATTGAGCCGGACAAATAGGGCGCAGTGAACCGCAAAGCCCGCCGTCGCCGCCGGCACCGTGGCCTGCTGCCGCGAGGGTCACGCTGGGCCGCACTGACCCGTGGCCTGCGCCGGCAGGCCCGTAGCGGCCTCCGCACGGCACGCGGGCGGCGCAACGAACTCGCCATCACCGCGCTCTACGCGCTGGCCGGCGCGCTGTGCCTGGCGTTGGCCGCCCTGCTCCTCGTCGGCCCCGGCCCTGCCACTGCCCTCAGTCCCAATTTGGCCGACCACGCGGCTACCCCCGCCACGGGGCTGCGCGCGGCGCTGATCGGCGTGGTGCTGGTGGGCGGGCTGGGCGTGATCCTGCTGGGCGTGGCTCTCGCGCGCCTGCGGGCATGGTGGACGGCGCGGCAGCGTTAATGAGTTATGTCAACTTACGTAGATATTCACCGCGAGGGCGCGAAGAATGCGAAGAGTTGGTTTGGACAGACTGATCCCAGTCGGGAGCAGGTTTACCCAATTATGTAAAGGCAAGGATGTTCCCTTAACCTTTGCTCATAATGCCGGGGCTTTAGGCAGCCGGCATTCGTCACATCTATTGCGCTGACGACAAGAACGTATTCTGGGATGAGTGTAGGGCCACAATTCATTGCGGGGCCGGCGACCGACATACCGCCGGATCGGTGCTTGTGAATCCTAGCACCGCTGTTAAGGAACATGCCGCGTGGCACGCCTACTTAGGGCACGTCGGTCGCCGGCCCCCGCAATGAATTGCGGCCCTACACTCGCGCCAGCCACGGGCGCGGCCAGCAGCGCCCCTACAGATCGCCCCCACCTACGGGCGCAGCAAGCAGCGCCCCTACAGTCCGACCCTGCCACCGGCGCGGCCAGCAGCGCCCCTACAGATCGCTATCCCCCGCGCACAGCCGTGCGCCCCTACAGTCCGACCCTGCCACCGGCGCGGCCAGCAGCGCCCCTACAGATCGCCCCCACCTAGGGGCGCAGCAAGCAGCGCCCCTACAGATCGCCGGGCGCGGCAAGCAGCGCCCTCCCCTACAGCCGCCACCGGCGCGGCAAGCAACGCCCCTACATCCTCGGATACGCAATACGCAATACGCAATACGCAATACGTGGTAGTTGCGCTTGCCGCAAATCGTAACTTGGCGGTCATAATGAACCGTCTATGGTATAGTAGCGGTAGAAGAAATGGTCTTAGCACGGCAGCTTCTTCTGATAGAAGGCGGCTGTTGTACAGGAGTAGGGAGCGCAATGGCAACGGTTATGGAAGTGGAGGCACCCGAACAGGCGGTTGTGCCGGCGGGCAGCGTGGGGCCGCCCGATCCCCCGGCGGCGCGGGCGACGTTTCTCACGGTGCTGCGGCACGCGGGGTTCCGTAATTTGTGGCTGGGCCAGATCATCTCGCAGATTGGTGACTATTTCGCGTTTCTGGCGCTAATGGTAGTGGTCAGCGGGTTCTCCGACGCGGCGGCGGATACCACGCAGGCGGTGTCGGGGCTGATGATCGCTTTCAGCCTGCCGCGCCTGCTGTTTGGCGTGTTGGCCGGGGTGTTTGTGGATCGGTGGGATCGCCGCCACACCATGATCAGCGCCGATGTGCTGCGGGGCGTGCTGGCGCTGGCGCTGATCCCGGCGTTTTTGACGCACAATTTGCTGCTGGTCTATGGGCTGGCCTTTGTGATGTCGGCGTTCGGCACGCTGTTCAACCCGGCTAAAAGCGCGATTATTCCGCTGCTGGTGCCGACTCAACAGTTGACGGCGGCCAATGCGCTGTCGCAAACCTCGCAGATGCTCGCCACGTTTGTCGGACCGGCGCTGGCGGGTCTCACGTTTGTTGTGGTCGGCAAGGGCAATGAGTGGGTGGCGTTTGCGGTGGATGGGCTGTCATTCACGGTGTCGGCGGTCGCGGTGTGGAGCATCAACCCAACCCACGGCCGGGTGCCGGTACAGCTCACGCCGATGCGAACCGACGCGGTTAGCCCCGTGCGGCGCGTCTGGCATGAGATGCTGGTGGGCCTGCGGGCCTTGCTGGGTAGCCGCACGATGGCGACCCTATCGGCGGTCATGGGCATTACTATGCTGGGCATCGGGGCCATGAATGTGCTGTGGATCGTCTACCTGAAAACGCGCTTCGGCTTTGAGGCGGCGGATCTCGCCGGACGGATCGCCATCATAGATATTGCCTTTTCCGCCGGCATGGTGCTGGCGACGGCGCTGGTCGGCAATGTGCTATCGGGCCTCGCTCCCAAGTGGCTGGTGGTCGGCGGGTTAATGAGCGGTGGGCTGCTGCTGCTGCCCATCGGCTACATCCCGAACTACTGGCTGCTGGTGGTGCTGATGTTCGGCATCGGGTTGGGGGTCGGCCCGATTAACGCGGGCATCAGCAGCCTCATGCAGATCGTGGTGCCCAACAGCCGGCTGGGACGGGTCAGCGGCGGCTTCGGCACGATTGTTGACACGACCATGCTGTTGTCGGTCAGCATGGCCGGCGCGCTCGGCGGCTGGCTGGGCATCCCGGTGGTGCTGCTACTCAGCGGCGTGGCGTGCATCGGCGGCGGTCTGCTGGCCCTAACCACGCTGCCCGCGCTGACGCTGAAAGATAAGGTCGAAGAAGATCCGCTAGAAGCGGTGGCAACGCAAGCGGCATAGGAGGTCTACACTGATGCAAATGCGCGACCAAAA
>JALYUO010000889.1 GCA_030853735.1 Chloroflexota bacterium | reverse complement strand
AACAGATCCACGCCGAGTTCGGCCCCGCCGGTGCGGTGCATATAGCCCAGCGCCAGCATGAGCAATTTATCGGAGCAGGTACTACGGCGGCTGAAGTGGTTAGTGCTGATGACGGACGGGCTGAGGGCTTCTAGCCATTTTCGCACGCCACGGACGCTTTTGCCGCTAAAGGAGACAGCATTCGGATTGTAGCCGGTCACCCCGGCAAACACCTGCTGTGAGTGCATGATCACATCCTCGACCAAGTGCTTGCTGATCGTACCGAGGTCTACGTCCTGGCGCGCCCATAGATCGTCGCAGACCACCCGGTAGCTCCACAAGTCGGAAAAGGCCGCCGGGTCTGCTGCATCCCAGGCGGTATAGAGCAAATAGTGCAGCAGATCGGCCTGGCGCGGCGGGCGCGCGCGCACCACGGCTTGGCCGCGTGCGGTGAGCGCATAACCGGGCGTGCGGGTGAGCAGCCTCAGGTGGTCCGCCAGCGTCAGTGGTTCAGGGCGCGGCGCAAGATCATATCGCTCCTGCACGGCGGCGTATAGGCCGGCACTGTCCGCTGGTCCCGGCGCAGGCAGGGTTGCCAGGGTCTCCAAGATGGGGATCAGGCTGTGCGGACCCGCGTCCTCGGCCACATGGAAGGTTAGTTTGTCGAGCTTCGACGCGGCCATCGCTTGAACTCCTCGCGGTATTTGGGCGACCCGGCCGCATAAATGGCCGCAATGCGGCTGAACTCGCCGTTGTTGATCATCTGCACGGCTTCAGCAATCGAAACCAGGTTATGCAAGGCGCGGTGCATCTTATGCGCGGCCAGGGTCGGTTGGTCCACACAAAACGCGCATTCGTGGCCGCTCAACGCTTTGAGGCGGGCAAACTCGTCCCACGGAATGCCCTGCTGGAGTTCTGACCGCCCGTTGCGATAGGTGATATTGTAGCTGCGCGTGAAAGGCAAGTGGACCTGCCCAAAGCCGGCTGATTTGAGCCAAGTAGACGAGTCGAAGGAAGCCGCGCCCATGCCGTGCAGCAACGGCACCAACGCCGGCACGCCCAAGCCAAATAGATGCACGCGGCGACCATGGGCGCGCGCCACGGCAATGACATGGCGGGCCAGCGCCACGCTATCCTGGGTTGCCAGATTGCTCTCGTTGTTTTTGCCACCGGTGCCAAAGCTGCCGAAGCCCAGCACCTCCGTGTCCAGATCCAGATAGGCGCTCAGGCAATACTCGACCTGCTCGATGCTGTGCCCATGCACCACCGGCACGGCCCGCCGGCGCAAGGGCGTGGGCAGTTCCTGCCAAAACAGGCGACTAAACTGCACCGTCTCGCGCACCTTCTCCCAGACGCGCTCCGGCGTATCCGCCGAAGTCGGCACATTGTCGGGCAGGATAAAGTAGTCGGCCCACGGATGGGTTTTGTAGCTGTGCAGCAGCTTGTAATAGAGTTCGTGATAGCTGAAGCTGCCGCTCTGCACATAGTAGCCGCCACTATCAAAAGTGACCACGCTACCCCGCGTCCGCTGTAGCCCCTCGATCAGCCCCATCGCAGCGCTGCTCATCGTGAATGGCGTGACCAGTAGATTCGCCAATGGGTCAGGCCCACCCGCAGGCAAGGCGCTGGCGTATTCGGTGATCTTGCGAATGTCACTCTGACAGACTGTGAGCGATGCTAAGAAGCGGAAGGGCATGGGTTCTCCGGTATCTGTCACGCTGGTTTCATCTTCTTTTTGACTCTGTGTGGCGGGGATTTTGGTGATTGACTCGCACTTTGCGGTTTCTTACTAGCCGCACGCTTACGTTCCTGTTCCTGCACAACAGCTTCCAGTTTACTAAGCACTCTCATTAAACGCCCATATAGGTGATTACTTCGGACCATCTCACGTTCATTGCTGTTTAAGCCTTCATAGAACTTAGTAACTTGATCCCGTGTTTGTTCTATAGTCCTTATCTGGGAAGGCGTGAAAATACAAAAATCACGCTGTTTTAGGTAATTAGACAGAAATTGATCAACTGTTTCCCTCAACTCACCTAGAGCCTTTTTGACTAATGCGTGGAATGCAGTTTTTTGAGCTGCATTAATTTGGTTAATACCAGTTTCAGCAAGTACCGTAGTTTCAGTTTTTTTCAGGACGCGACTTTGTCTTTGATAACCTTTGGCTGGTGCTACACTCTCAAGCACTGGGTCGCTGACGGCATGGACGGTGGTGAGCGGCAACGCTGTTATGACAGGGATCGGCCCGTCGTCGCGAGGGCCAAAGGTGGACACATGGACTGTGCTAGACGAAGCCGAGTCGGCCCAGTCAGGCACGGGCGAACGGTAACCGAGTTCCTCTAGCTGCTTGTTGGCGGCGCGGCCCTCAGCTATAGCTTGTGCTAATGTTAGCTCTTCAAATGGTTTGAGTAACGGAATACGATAGATGTCTCGTAGATACAGCCTAAGAAGATCATTACCTTCAACTTCTTCCTCTAAATTAAACCGTTTTATGGCGGAAGCGACAGCATGGTCGAGTATATCCTCGAACCTGTGTTGGGGTACTGATTCATATATAGGTTGCTTGCATCTCAGTAATTGGGCTGCCAGCAGTGGATCTAGCTCTAACTCAAAGAGATTGGCAAACTCTTCGTCAATCTCTTCGATGCCATAATCAATCGCATCCTCCGCGAGCGTCGAGAGCATGGCCGCTGTGGGTTCGCGAAGATCCGCGCCGGCTGGCTCCGCCGCTTGCCAATCAGAGTCGCTCGTGAACAGCGGCGAGTCTGTGGCTGCTTCCCACACGGGATCGTTGTCGAATATTGCTGAGTTTGCGCCTGCTTCTCCTGTAGCGCTGTCGCGGGTTAGCGAGTACGGCTCTGCATTCCAGTGGAGATCCGCCGAGAGAACGCTGGAATCGTCCGCAGGGTCAGCTGACGCAGCGGTAACAGCTTCTAGCACCACCGGTTCAGTAGCGCAAGTCGGTGGGTGATCGCGGGGTGGATCTACAAGGGGTGGCGTGCTGGCTAGGGCTGGGGCTGGATCGCCCCAGAACCAAGCATCGAATTCAGCAGTCGCTTCGTCGGGGGTGGCTGGGGATCGGATCATAGATGGCTCAGATCTGTCCAGTACGCGAAGGGTGGTTGTGAGAGATGACGGATGCCGCCGGCTATTGAGTGTCCTTATGTCCCGTCGCAGAAGTGGCATCAGTGTAGCACGCCCAGCGCCTGTTGTCAATAGGTCAGTGACTGTTTTTGCGTGGGCGACCGCGCCCCCGTTTCGGTGGCATCAGAATTAGGTTAGTCAATGTGCTACCGTCGTCGGCTACGAGAAAAGCGCTTTGCCAAATAGGTGCATCCTCATGTACGCTAGGGAGTGAGTAGGTCTCTACGCTGTAAAGCGGATCAACCACTGTATCTATCGGCCCTATAGATACCTCCACATCCTCAATAGCCGGTAACAACCGTTCGTCCGTATCCGACATGAGCGGGGCGGAGTCTGGTGCCCATTGTTCGGTAGCGGTCGTCTCTGTTACGGCGTTCCCATTCGCACTATGCCGCCGCCGGGGCAGTGTGTCTGCCACCGGAAGATTGACGGGCGGGTCGTCGTTCAGGTATTGGTGTAATCTATCATGGTTAAGCCGTGAGTTCCCCAGTTTACGCAGCACCTTCGTTTCTATTTGGCGTATTCGTTCGCGCGTAACTCCCATAGCCGTACCTACCTCTTCCAGTGTACGGGCACGGTCATCACCCAAGCCATAGCGCAACCTGATGATCTGGCGCTCACGCTCCGGCAGCTGGCCTAATGCCGTCGTAAGAACTGCGCTTAGATCCTGGTGCAACGCTACTGCCTCGGGATCTATACTGGGATCAGGATCAGCCAAGTAGCGGAACAGATCCACACCTTCACGCGCGCACACCGCTTCCAGCGAAAGGGGCGCTTGTGCCACCACTTGTAAGCGGCGGATCTGCGGCTCACCCATGTGCAGCGCTGCACCGATCTCAGCAATTGTCGGTGCGCGTTGGCGGTCTTGTTCTAGGCGCAGGGTTATGCGCTCTAGGGCAATAAGTGTCTCATTCACATGGACCGGTAGCCGAATTAGACGTGCTTTATCACTCAGGGCGCGGGTGATCCCTTGCCATACCCAGCTATGGGCGTAGATCATAAAGCGCAGGCCCAACGCCAAGTCGAAACCGTTCACTGCCCGATACAGGCCTAACACACCTTCTTGGAACAGATCCGCAAAGGCTAACCCACGGCCCACGTAGCGCCGCGCCACCTTGGCGACGACCCAGAGGTTGTCGTTGATGATTTGGTGGACCAATGGGCGGGCTGCCTCAGTCGCCGGACCACCTGCACGTTCTATGTCGGCGAACACCGCGCGCTCCTCAGCGCGACTGAGTTGGTGCCGCTCTAAGGCATCCACCAACAACGCCCGATTCGCCTGGCTCAAGCGCACATCAGCATAACCTAGCCGCTGGATAGCGATGGCTGGCGCTATCTGACGGCTCAAGATCGGATGGAAAACCGTTTCAATTAGTGTGCGATCTGCGGGCGACATTCGACTGAAGCGATACAAATGGGGCGCACGCTTCACCCGTACATCGGCCGCTACCAGCAACGCACACAGTTGCGTGAGCGCCTCCACATCCCGATTGGCGGTCCGTAGCGCAAATATCAGTTCGCGGTAGGTGATGCCACCATGCTGCTTGTAGGCGGCGACCAGGTGGGCGGCCAGCCAATAGACCGAGCGCGTATTCCTACACTGGTCCATCCGCTCCAATTGGGCTGTCAACGCAGGATCGAGTTCGACAGTGTAACCAAAATCCTCATCGATCTCTTCAATCCCGTAGTCCACGAGTGTGTCTGCGGTAGCAGCCAAAATCTCGGCAGACAGTAGTGCCGCCGGATCTTCCATTACTTCCGCTGGAGGGTCATCTTCCCATAAGTCAACTGTCGCCAGGGAGGGTACTACACTAGGTGGCACGGAGACAGGTATAACAGGGACGATGTCGAGGGGCGTAGTAACAATAGGCAGGGGTACATCTGGTCCATGTTCCACTGGAACAGAACCCCAGAACCAGGCATCAAAGTCATCTGGGGGAGTAGTATTACGCGCTGTTTCACGATCAGGTGTGATCATCTGTAGCGTTCCGCGCAGTCCATTGCCACTATAAACACCTGTAGCAGGGGTAGAAACCTTTGCGGTAGTATACACGATTGATGTTTAGACTATTGGGCCACGTCCCCTTGCGAGAAGTGGCCCAATAGCGTAATGTTCCTAGTATTCAGCAAGGAGCATTACTACCATGCACTGTAACACATTACGCGCCTTTCGTCACGGCTTCTACGGCTGTTTGCAGCGCGCTGCCGCTGCCTTGTTCCAAG
>JALYUO010000868.1 GCA_030853735.1 Chloroflexota bacterium | reverse complement strand
CCGTTGCTGCTGGCGCTGGGCGACCCGGCGGCCCCGGAGGCCACCGACGCGGCGGGGCGACCCATCGCGCGCGGCGAAGCGGGGCTGGTGGAATGTGCCACGCACCCGGCGGTGGATCTGGTGGTGGTGGCAACGAGCGGGCAAGCCGGCTTTGCGCCGACGCTGGCGGCGATTGCGGCGGGCAAAGCGATTGCGCTGGCGAACAAAGAAGTGCTGGTCATGGCCGGCGCACTGGTCACAGCGGCGGCGCGCAAGGCGGGTGTTTTACTGCGCCCGATTGACAGCGAACACAGCGCCATCTGGCAATCGCTCCAGGGTGAAACCGTGCAGGGGCTAAACACGTTTCCTGATGTAGAGCGCTTAATCGTCACGGCATCAGGCGGGCCGTTTCGCCTGTGGCCCGCCGACCGGCTGGCGAGCGTCACGCCGGCGATGGCTCTCAAGCACCCGAACTGGGACATGGGGGCCAAGATCACGATTGACTCGGCCACGCTGGCGAACAAAGGGCTGGAAGTGATCGAGGCGCATTGGTTGTTCGATATGCCTTATGATAAAATCGAGGTGCTGGTGCAGCCGCAGTCGATCATCCATTCGATGGTGGAGTTCCGCGACGGCGCGATCAAGGCGCAACTGGGCGTGCCCGATATGCGGGTGCCGATTGCCTACGCCCTGACTTGGCCGGCGCGCGCATCCACTGACTTTGCGCGTATCAACTGGGCGCAGGTGCGCCAACTCGATTTTGAGACACCCGACCTGACACGGTTCCCTTGCTTGCGCCTGTGTCAGGAAGCCGGACGGCGGGGCGGCACCTTCCCGACTGTCTTGGCCGCCGCCGACGAAGAGGCCGTCCTGGGCTTTTTGCGCGAACGCTGGGGCTTCCTCGACATTCCACGCATTATTGAGCAGACGCTGGCCGACCACGAACGCGCCGCCGTCGCCGAACCCGATTTAGACGCTATCCGCGCCGCTGATGCCTGGGCCCGTCGCCAGGTGGAGCAGGTGGCCGTGAGGAGAACTGCATGAACCTTGCCTGGCTATGGATCTTCCCCGTTTTGGGCAGCCTCGTGTTGATCCACGAACTCGGCCACTTTGTCACCGCCCGCTTGCTGGGCATCCGGGTCGAAGAGTTCGGCCTCGGCTTCCCGCCGCGAATGTTCGCCATCCGCCACAACAACATTGACTATTCGCTCAACTGGTTGCCGATTGGCGGCTTCGTTAAAATCCTGGGCGAGAACGGCGACTCCAGCGCGCCCGACAGCTTCGGCGCGCAACCCGCCTGGAAGCGCATTATCGTGTTGGCCGCCGGCTCCACCATGAACATCTTGATGGCGCTGCTGATCCTGATTGCGCTCGGCATTATGGGCGACCGGGTGCCCGATAACACCAAAGTCGGCTTTGCCCAGGTTACGCCGAACAACCCGGCGGCACGCGCCAACTTGCAGGTGGGCGATCTGTTGCTGGCAATCAACGGTACACCGATTGACAGCACCAACGCGGCCCAAGACCTGCTGGGCAACAATACCGGCAAGACGGTGCAACTGACGATTGACCACGCCGGGACGCAACGCACGATCCCGGTCACGCTCAATCCCACCAGGCCGGCGCTGGGTGTGGTGTTGGATGCGGCGGTGGAGCCGGTGCGCGTGGCGGCCCCGGCCGCCGGCTCGGCGGCGGCGCAGAGCGGCTTACTTGTCGGGGATATTGTGACCGCCGTGAACGACAAGCCCACCCCCAGCACCCTCGCCATCAATGCTGCCTTAGCCGTCATCCAGAACGGCACCGTGACGCTGACCGTGAATCGCAACGGCGCACCGCAGGAACTGCACGGCCAAGTGCGCGACGGGCGTTTGACGGGGTTCGCTTATGAGATCCCCAGCCATATCCAGACCTACTCGGCCGGCGAGGCGGTGGTGCGCGGCTTCGCCGAAGTGGGCGACCTGCTGCGCCGCATTACGGACGGTTTGGTGACGCTGGTGACGGGCCTGTTCACCGGGCACAACGAGACGGGGGGCGTGACCGGCGTGATCGGCATCAGCCAACTGACCGGCGAGGTGGCCCAGCAGTCGGGCGCAACCGGCTTACTGCGGCTGACGGCGCTCTTGGGCATTAACCTGTTCCTGATCAACTTGTTGCCGTTGCCTGCGCTCGATGGTGGGCGGCTACTGTTCATCTTGATCGAACTGCTGCGCGGTGGGCGCAAAATCGCGCCGGAGCGCGAGGGCATGGTCCACGCTATCGGCTTGGCGACCTTCCTGGTGCTGATGCTGATCATTGCCTTCCTTGATGTGCAAAACCTGGGCAAGAGCATTCTGCACCCCTAGCGGAATGTGGAATGCGGAATGCGGAATATGCGATGATTACTGAGGTCATTGTGCAGGCGACCGGTGGCAAGGGTCAAGGTGTGTTTGCCTTGCGCGCTTTCAGTAAGGGGGAGTTTATCTTCCGCCGCCGGCATGGACGTGTTGTAGCGAATAGCGATATTAATTTGCTATCAGCGGACGATCAACGCCATCTGTGCGAACTGGACTGGGCAACCAGTGCCGTCTTGCTTGCGCCCGGCTGCTATCTGAACCACTCGTGCAATCCCAACGCGATGCGAAAAGGCACGAATGTGTATGCGTGGCAAACCATTCGGCAAGGTGAAGAAATCACGATTGACTATCGCCTGAACGCTTTTTCCGCTGATCGGTGGGATTGCGTCTGCGGCAGCCATAACTGCCTCGGCTATGTCATTGGTAGCTTTTTCGCGCTCGCCCCCGACATCCAGCGCACCTATTTACCGTATGCACCATCATTCATCCGGGCGGAATATCACCGACGGTTGCAAGCGGCAACCGTCAGCCCGCGTAGGCGGGCTTCGTAGCTGTAGCCGCGACTTGAGTCGCCCCGTACTTCAACAACAACCATGCCCACGATCTACACAATCGGCCACTCCAATCAGCCACTGGACGAGTTCTTGCGGCTGTTGCTGTTGCACCGCCTGGAGGTGCTGGTGGATGTGCGCTCTGCGCCCTATTCCAAGTACACCACGCAATTCAACAGTGCGCCGCTCAAAACAAGCGTCACGGCGGCGGGCTGCAAATACCTCTACTTGGGCGATGAATTGGGCGGGCGACCCAAAGGCGCGGCGTTCTACGATGCCGAGGGCCATGTGCGCTATGACCGCGTGGCCGAGTCGCCGCTGTTCCTGGCCGGCATCACGCGCGTGGAAACGGGCATTGCGCGCTATCGGGTGGCGCTGCTGTGCAGCGAAGAAGATCCGACCGGCTGCCACCGTCGTCTGTTAGTGGGCCGCGTGCTGACTGGGCGCGGCACGACGGTCTGCCATATTCGCGGCGATGGGCGGCTGCAAGCGGAAGCGGAACTCGCCGCCGCCGAAGCCGCTGCCGCGCCGCAGGCCACGCTATTCGCGCTGGAGGATGTGACCCCGTGGAGATCTATACGGTCGGTTTTACCCAAAAACGGGCGGCCCAGTTCTTCGGACTCCTGAAAGACGCGGGCATCCGCCGGCTGCTCGATGTGCGACTGAACAACGTGTCACAACTGGCCGGGTTCACCAAGCGCGAAGACCTCGCCTATTTTTTGCGTGCCGTCTGTGATGCCGACTACCAGCACGAACTCCTGCTGGCTCCGACGCAAGAAATGCTGACGGCCTACAAAAAGCAGCGCGGCAGTTGGGCCGATTACGAGCGGCTGTTCCTGGCGCTGCTGGCCGAGCGCGAAGTAGAACGACATATCCCGCAAGACCTATTTGCCACCAAGACGGTACTCCTATGCAGCGAGGCCACGCCCGAACACTGCCACCGCCGCTTAGTGGCCGAGTATCTGCGCGACCACTGGGGCAACGTGGACATTATCCATCTCTAAACGGCGAAGGCCAGCGCGCCGGTCGGCACGGCGATCAGTTCGTGATAGATGCGGCCCATCTGCTCCGGCGGGTAGGGCTGCCCTGCGTCGAGCCACCAGCCGATCAAGGCGATGGTGGCGCTGACATAGTGGTGCGCGGCAACGGCGAGCGGGACAATACTATCGGGGCGCGGCGCGTGATCCGCCGCAATACGCTCCGTCACTACCGCGATCAGCCGCTGCAAGACCACGCGACTACCCAGCAACACGCGCACCAATTCGGTGTGGGCTTGGACGTAGCGAAAGACCACGATTCCCACCGCCAGCGAGTCTGTGGCGAGGGCGGCTGGTGACAGCAAGCCCGTGATCTCGGCCAGCACCACATCCAAAACCTCTTGCAATAGCGCATCGCGATCTCGGTAGTGGCGAAAAAAGGTGGCGTAGCCGATGTCCGCGCGTTCGGTGATGTCGCGGATCGTGACTTCCTCGTACCCTTTTTCTAGCGTGAGATCGATCAACGCCTGCGCCAGCAAGTTTTGTGTGCGGCGCACCCGCCGGTCCTGTGTGACCATCCCCTGTGCTCCCGTGATCCGCTGCCTGTACTCGGCATAGGTTCTTGACTTTTCACCCGTTGTGAGCTATAGTATATCATATCACACAAGCGCGATCAAGACGCGGCGATCATGCCGCAGCCGCAAACAAGGAAAGCAGGTCTGTTATGGCGCTTCCCCACACTAGCGAGTCTCAAGCGAACCACGCCACGCCGGTGGCTGGGTGTCCTGTTGCTTACGGCGGCCAAAAAGGGCAGCGCGGCCTCGACCTGACGGCTCCCCTGGTGGAGTGTGACGGCAAAGGGGTCTGGCATATTCGCGGCTTCGCCGAGGCGCGGGCCGTGTTGCAGAGCGACCACACCAAGCAGGCCGGCTTCAACGCCGAAATGGTCGCGCTGAGTTCCGGCCTGAGCCGGCAGCCTGTCCTCTACCAGGAGGGCAAGGAGCATTTGGAGCAGCGCAAGCAAACGGCGCGCTTTTTCACGCCCAAGACGGTCAGCACGAGCTATCAACTGTTGATGGAACAAGCGGCGGATCGGATTGTGAATCAACTGAAGCGCACCCGGCGCGCCGATCTGAGCCAGTTGAGCCTGTCGCTGGCCGTGCAAGTTGCGGGCCAAGTTGTGGGCCTGACCAACAGCCGAATGCCGGGCATGGCCGGTCGCCTGGAAGCCTTCTTCCGCCTGCCTAGCCCCAACGACCGCCCGCTTTGGCTCACCAGCGTGCGC
This sequence comes from Chloroflexota bacterium, assembly GCA_030853735.1. Taxonomy (GTDB): domain Bacteria; phylum Chloroflexota; class Chloroflexia; order QHBQ01; family JAICKM01; genus JAICKM01. Next base: position 773 of record JALYUO010000868.1, on the reverse strand, counting down.
CAAGTGCTGAATTTGCGCCACCTGCTGGCCTTCTACTGGCTGGATGTGCTGCCCGCCATCGAGGCCCGTCGCCGGCAGCCACAGGAGGATGTGATCTCGCACCTGCTGGCCCACAACTATACCAACCGCGAAATCCTGACCGAATGTGTCACCTACGCCGCCGCCGGCATGGTCACGACGCGCGAGTTTATCAGCATGGCGGCTTGGCACTTCCTCGACAAGCCGGCCTTGCGTGCCCGCTATCTGGTGGCTGGTGACGAGGAGCGCACGGCGATGCTGCACGAGATCCTGCGCCTGGAACCGATTGTGGCCCATCTCTACCGCCGCTCCACCGCCGAAGTGCGGATCACCAGCGCAGGCCAGCCGGTAGTGATCCCCGAAGGCGCACTGATCCAACTGCACGTTGATGCCGGCAATGCGGATGCGCGCGTGACCGGAGCGGAGCCGCTGGCCTTGTGTCCTGGTCGGGAGCTACACGCCCCGCGGGCCGGCCAGATGTTGTTGAGCTTCGGCGACGGGCACCACCGCTGCCCCGGCGCGTATATCGCCATTCAAGAGAGTGATATCTTCCTGCGCCGCCTCTTGCGGCTGAAATCGCTCCAAGTCGAAAAGCCCCCCACGCTGACTTGGAACGAACTGACCACCGGCTACGATCTGCGTCAGTTTTGGTTGCGCGTCACGCCCCGTTCCGCCGTGCGCCCGACCTAACCCCCAACCCCCTTCCCTACGAAGGAAGGGGGAGTCTATGTAGCTGTAGAGGACAGAGTATCGCC
>JALYUO010000808.1 GCA_030853735.1 Chloroflexota bacterium | reverse complement strand
GGGCAGCAGGCCGGTCAGGGCGGGGGTGGGGTGTGTCATAACAGTGATCTCCTCTACTAAGCACGGGGCGACCGAGGTCGCGGCTACAGCTACAAAGCCTGCCTTCGCAGGCTACGAGGGGCGAGATCGGATTGTAGGCGGCGGTTCCACCCGGCGATAATCTCACCCCCGGCGACGGTTGCCTGTTGCTCTGCCTGTTAGTTGCTTACCTATCCCTAAGCAACATCGGGGTAAGGCAAGCATCGCCGGGTGGAACCGCCTTCTACCCGCCCAGCCTCGCCTTGACCCCAGCCATTCGTGTATTCGTGGTCCCATTCGTGGCCGGCCTGCCCCGCCACAGTCGGGGGACACCGCCCCTCCCACGGGTACGCTTACTAAATACGCAATACGCAATACGGTTTACGTGTACGGCAACTCCACCAGCACGCGCGTGCCCACCCCGTCGGCACCGGGGCCGATGCTGAAGCGGCCCTCCAACTGCTCGGCCCGTTCGCGCATACTGGTCAGCCCTAGCGTGCTTTGGCCGCGCCGGATGCCATCGGGCGGCAGGCCGTGGCCGTTGTCCTCCACCGTCAGGCGCACCCAGCCATCACTGGCGGCCAATGTGACGGTGGCGGCGGTCGCGCCGGAGTGCTTGGCGACATTGGTCAGGGCTTCCTGTGTCACCCGATAGAGCGCCTTTTCCATGGCGAACGGCCAGCGCCGTTGGCCCTCCGCGTGCAACTTCACGTCAATATCGTTGCGTTCCTTGAACAGCGAAACGTGCTTTTTCAGCACCGGCACCAGCCCCTCTTCTTCCAGGTTGGCCGGGCGCAACTCAAATATCAGCGTCCGCATCTCTTTGAGCGCCGTGTGCGAGGTCTCTTGCAGGCGGGCGATCTGCACGCGCGCCGCCTCCGGGTTGCTGTCGAACAGCGCCGCCGACGCTTCGGCGTTCAGTACCATGCTGAACAGCATCTGCGAGATCGAGTCGTGCAATTCGCGGGCCAAGCGATTGCGCTCTTCCAGCACCGCCAATTCGCGCGAACGGTCATAGAGTTGCGCGTTTTCCAGCGCAATCGCCGCCTGGTTGGCGAAAGCCATCACCGTCTGCCCATCCTCGGCATCATACGAGCCGACGGCCCGGTAGTCCAGCGTCAGCGCGCCAATCGCCTCATCACGCACGATCAAGGGCACCCCGATCCACGAGCGGGTGCCGTCGTCGGGCTGCAGGTCGAAGGCCGGTTCATCGCGCACATCGTCCAGCACAATCGGCGCGCCGCCGGTCAGCAGGCGACGAGTCAGCGAGTTCTGATTGGGATCGTAGCGCGCGCCCATCACGCGCGTCGTGTCGCCATGCCCGCGCTCGGCGATCACGCGCAACACACCCTGAATGCGCCACATGATGCTGGCGCTGTCATAGGCCACCACCTCGGCCAACTGCTCCAGGATCAGGTCCATCACCCGGTTGAGGTCCAGCGTAGACGTGATCAGCGCGCTGCTGCGGTTGAGCGCATCCACTTCACGCACCCGGCGCTGCAACTGCTTCGATTGATCTTCCAACTGGGCGTTCTGGCTTTGCAACTGGCCCTGGCTGGCGGTCAGCAACTCGACCTGCGCCGCCAATTGGCGGTTCAGTTGCAGCGAATAGAGCTTGCTGACCTCAATCACGATCCAGTGCAACACGCCGTCGAGTTCGGCCAGCAAGCGCAGGGCCAAATCAGCTTCCCATTGCGCCTCGCGCCAGATGATCGGCATGACCGCCTCTTTGAGCAAGAGGTTGCCCTGGATGACCTCAGAAATATCGAAACCTTGCGCGGCGCGCAGCGTGCAGTTGTCCACCAAATAGGCTTCCAGTTCGGCGTAGCTACCGCGCCGGAACACGACGGCCATCGCCAATAACTGATCGCGCAAGCAATTTTGCAGATCCGTCACCGGCAGCCCCGCAAAGCGCGACCCCGGTAGCCCGGCCACCAGCCGTACCCACGCCGCCACCACTTCCTCGCGGTTGCCCTCCAACAGGCTCGCCAACTCCGTCGAATGCGGATTGCGGATGGCGGATTGCGGATTAACGAAGTGGTGGCTCATCGTGTACTTTCAGCAACAACCGTCTGCACAACCGGGACCAAGCGAAGGAATAGCCGTCCCGTCGCCCGTCTCCATTCCGCAATCCGCACTCCGCATTCCGCATTAGAGATAGTGGCCCATGCCGCCGCTCACATCAAGCGACGCGCCGGTGATGTAGCCGGCGCGCGGCGAGCAGAGGAAGGCGATCAAGCCCGATACCTCATCGGCGCGGCCAAAGCGACTGAGCAACGTATAGCGGCGGGCCAGTGCGCCATAGAAGGCTTCGGCACTCTGGCTCGGCGCGCTCTTCTGCTGGATCGCCGCCCATTGCGGAGTCTCGATAAAGCCGATATTGACGCTGTTGACCAGGATCGCCGGCGCAACTTCGGCGGCCAGGGCTTTGCTGAACGCAATGCAGGCCGCACGATTGGTGCTGGTGGCAAAAAAGGTCGGGTCCGGCTCTTTGCCGAATACGGCGTTGATGTTGATAATGCGCCCGTCACCCGTCGCCCGCAGCAGCGGGATCGCCGCCCGGCAGCAGCGGATCTGGCTGAACAGCTTCACGCCCAGATCGGCGGCCCAGTCCGCATCGCTCAGATCGCCGAAGCGACCCGGCGTAGCGCGTCCGGCGTTGTTCACCAGGATGTCGAGCCGGCCAAAATGCCCGGCCACACGGTCGAATAGCCCTTGCACGTCGCTGGCATTGGTCACATCGGCGGGAATCGCCAGCACGCGCCCGGCATCGTGCGCGGCGGTAGCAATCTCTGCCGCCGCCTCGTGCAACGCCGTGCTGTTGCGCGCGCAGATCGCCACGCTGGCTCCCTCGCCCACCAGTTCCAGCGCGATGGCCCGGCCAATGCCCTTCGACGCGCCCGTGACTAGCGCGATCTTGCCCGTTAATTTAAGATCCATCCCACCTCCTAATTGCGGAATGC
>JALYUO010000293.1 GCA_030853735.1 Chloroflexota bacterium | reverse complement strand
GTCCTACGCCGATCTACTCGTCTGCTACCCGACCTGCGCGGTAAGGGTAGACTTTCGCGGCCAGGAGGCCGCTCCCACAATCCAAATCATTCCGCTCCCTAAGCCCGCAGGCGCGAGACCGCATAAGCCCTGGCTGCCCTCCGCTCGTAAATCGTTCTCACCGCGCAGACGCGCAGGGCGCGCAGGCTTCAGTAAATCTAAAAACTTCGTGTGCTTCGCGTCTGCGCGGTGCAACCCTTTGCCCAACATGGCTGTTAAGGGTGGGCGTTGCCTGTTCCCAAGCCGCCGGGGATCGGGTACAATGGGCGTAGGCACACCGCGCACGGATCGTTAGACGGGTAGGAGGCAGCCCCGATGGAACAGGTGGATGAGCAATTCCAGATCGCTACGCCCGAATTGGTGGAGTTTGGCTACGAAGTAGCCGGGGTGGGGTCGCGCTTTATCGCCGCGTTGCTGGATACGGCCCTGATCGGCGTGATCTATCTGCTGATCCAGTTGGCGGCGGCGGTGATTGCGTCCACCAGCGTGTTGAACAGCCAGGGCACTGGCTTCAACTACCTCGTGCTGGGCGTGCTGACGGTACTGGGCTTTGTCGTCCTTTGGGGTTATTACGTCTTTTTTGAGACGCTGTGGAACGGCCAGACCCCCGGCAAGCGGCTGACGCATTTGCGCGTGGTGCGCGCGGCGGGCAGCCCGATCACCTTCTGGGAGGTGTTGATCCGCAACTTGGTCCGCATCGTGGATTTCCTGCCGCTCGGCTACGGTATCGGCGTGCTGACCATGTTTGTCAACGGGCGGTCGCGGCGACTGGGCGACTTCGCGGCGGGCACGCTGGTGGTGCGTGAAGGCAGCGCAGTGACGTTGCCGCAACTGCTGGCGCGCACCGCCGTCACCGCCGGCGCACCCGCCTCGCCGCTGGCCGCCGATCTGGACGTGCGGCTGCTCACGCCCGCCGACCTTTACCTGGTGCGTGAGGTGCTGGCGCGCCAAGCCACGCTGCAGCCCCTCGCCGCCTGGACGCTGGGCCTGCGCGCCACGCAGGTGGTCGCCGCCCGCACCGGCCTGCGTGGCACCGTCACCGACCAGCGCGCCTTCCTGACCGAGGTGTTGCGCTTGGCCGAGTCGCGCGGCGCAGCCCCCGCCCACAGTGCAGCCCCCGCCCCCAGTCCCTTACCGAGTGATACAGTCCCCGTCTACGCCGAACCGCTGGAGGTACAGCGCTGACCGCCCAAGAAGAAGCGAGCCAGACTCCCACGCCGCCTGCCGCGCCGGGGCTGCTGCTCGCTAGTTTGCCCACCACTGTTTTAGCGCGCCCCCGCCGCGTCGCGCACGCCCCGCTCGTGCCGCCGCCCATCCGCCCCTTGCGCCGTTGGCCCAGTTGAAAGCCCTGACTCCGGCCCAGTGCGAGGAGGTTGCCCGCCTGCTACTGGAAGCGGTCGGCTATCGGGATGTGCAGCGGGTCGGCGGCAGCGGCGATCAGGGCGTGGACCTGCGGATGCGCGATGCAGCGGGCAATCTGTGCGTGGTGCAATGCAAGCGCTACCACGGCAGCGTGTCGCCCGCCCTGGTGCGCGAACTCTACGGCGTGCTGGCCTGCACCGGTGCCCGCGCAGCCTACCTGATCACCACCGGCCGCGTCAGCCACGACGCGCAAGCCTGGATCGGCGACAAACCCCTGCACGTCTGGCCCGCCGACCGCCTCATCCGCTACGCCGAGCAGCACCTGGGCGACCGCCTCCCCGCCAGATCATCTACGTGCCGGGTCGCGTCGTAAACGTGGTGGTTTAAGTTGTTTGATCCGACATTGCTTGGACCAGGGCATCCCGATTAGCGCGGATTATGCGGGTGTTGGGATGATCTGGTCCTAGCGCCTGTTCCATAATTGCTACTGCCCGTTCGTACACAGATCGTGCGGTAGCGTAGTCGCCTTGCGCTTGAAGCAGAAGGGCCAGATTGTTGAGGCTGGCGGCGGTGTCGGGGTGAGTAGGGCCGAAGGCGGCTTCGCGGATGGTGAGCGCGCGCTCGTACAACGGACGGGCGCCGGCCCAGTCCCCCTGCGCGTACCGCAGGCCGGCCAGATTGTTGAGGCTGGCGGCGGTGTCGGGGTGAGTAGGGCCGAAGGCGGCTTCACGGATGGTGAGGGCGCGCTCCAATAGCGGGCGGGCGCTGGCCCAGTCCCCCTGCGCGTATGATAAGGCGGCCAGATTGTTGAGGCTGCCGGCGATACTGGGGTGGGTGGGACCGAGGGCGGCTTCGCGGATGGTGAGCGCGCGCTCGTACAAGGGACGCGCGGCGGCCAAGTCCCTCTGTGCCCGCAACAGTTCGGCCAGATTGGTGAGGCTGGTGACAGTATCGGGATGGGTGGGGCCGAGGGCGGCTTCGCGGATGGTGAGGGCGCGCTCGAACAAGGGCTGGGCGGCGGCGTAGTCCCCCTGCGCGTATAATAAGGCGGCCAGATTGTTGAGGCTGGTGGCGGTATCGGGGTGGGTGGGGCCGAGGACAGCTTCCGCGATGGTGAGGGCGCGCTCCGCCGGCGGATGGGCGGCGGCGTAGTCTCCGATCATATTGAGGTGGACGGTCATTGCGTTGCACAGGAAGGCCGCTTGTTCATCGGTGCGTGTTCTAGCGCGATCTACTACGGTACGCAGATGCGCCTGGATCGCCAACACGGGTGCAGGATAGCCCTCGCCGTTCAGGTCATGTACCCTTCTGCCCACTAACTGCTCCACCGCTGGTTGGGCGGTGGGGTCATCCACCTGCTGACGGGTAAACTCGGCCAAGAGCCGGTGCAAGCGTACTGCGTCGCTGCCCACCGGCTCGATCAGGCCCAGGTCGGTCAGCCGCTTCAGCGCGTCCTTCGCTTGGTACTCAGCATCCGGGTCATCTTCCGGCAATTGAAGTGTCAGGAGCAGCAAGTCTGTTGGGATTGGTTCACCGGGCGCGAAATACGCCGCCCGCGCCAGCACTGCCACGGCTAACTTGTCGGTGGAGTCGGTGTCCGGTTTCAGGCGGTTGTAGCTCACCAGGAAGGTGCGTTCGACATTGGGATCATGCTCGGTCGGTGATAGCTCCCCTTGTTGCAGCGAACGGTGTTTCAGTAGGCCAGGGTGGCGAATCTGCCGGAGGTAATGGGCGGGGGTTTCGTCGTAGCTATCCAAGAAATAGCCGGCCAAATGCAAGGCCAGAGGTAAGCCGCCCAGTTCTTCGGCAATGGCCTGGAGGTTGGGATCGGTCGCGGTCAGATCGGGGCAGTGCCGGCGCAGCAACGCGATGCTCTCGTCCCGGCTCAACACGTCGAGTTGCCGCGCCGTCACCTTGCGGCCCTTGCTCCAGGTCTGCCGGCGGCTTGTTACCAGCACGCGGCTGCCGCCGATATGGGGTCGCCATGCGGCCAGCAATGCTTCGTCTTCGCAGTTGTTGAAGATCAACAGGCGGGCCTCGGCGCTTTGCCAGGCGCGTTGTACCGCCGCGATCTTGCTCTCGAAGTCCAACGCATCCCACCCAGGCAGATTCATGCCCAATGGTCCGCCACTGGCGACCACCGCGCTGCGGGCATTCTCCGGCGTGTCCATCGTCAGCCAGAAGATGCCGTCGGGGAAGCGGTCGCGCACGCGATAGGCGAACTCGACGGCCAGTTGCGTCTTGCCCAACCCGCCGGTGCCGACCAGGGCGGGGGTGGGGCCGTCGCCAATCTGCTCACCCAGCCACGCCAGATCGGTTTCACGGCCCACGAACAGGGGATTGCGCTCGTAGGGCACCAGGAAGATCGGCCCAGTTGCTGCCGCAGCCGGAGTGCCGTTGATGCTACCGACATCGCCACTGACCGCCGGCCCGTTGATCGTCGTAGGCCCGTAGAATGTCATACCGCCGTGGTGAATTGGGGCTGGTGGCGTATTAGGTTCTTCGTGCGGGGTGGACATTGTGTTGGTCTTTCTACTGCGGCAGGCTGGGCGGCGAGTGGTGAGCGGACCGGCCACGAATGGGGCCACGAATACACG
>JALYUO010000784.1 GCA_030853735.1 Chloroflexota bacterium | reverse complement strand
GGGTCAAGAAGTGGCTATTGACGGGCGGGGGATGGCGGACTATACTGGGGGCACACGATTCGCTGCTTGCCCACACAAAGGTTGTTGCTGATGGTTGCACCCCCCCCGCCACTGTATGATCTGTTTGTCTCCTATGCTGATGCGGATACAGCCTGGGTGCAAGGCTACTTGCTGCCGGCGCTGGGGCTGCCCGATGCGCGGGTGATGTTGCACGATAAGTTCGCGCTGGGCGACTCGGAAGTGCATGGCTTTGAGGATGCGGTGCAACAGAGCCGCTATACGTTGATCATCCTCAGCCCAGCGTATCAACAGGATCGCTGGGCGGCTTTCAGCGAGAATCTGGCCTTTCATAGCGGCCTGGACGCGACGGGACCCCGGCTGATCGCGCTCAAACTCGAGCCGTGCCGGTTGCCGCCGCATCTGGACATGAGTACCTTGCTGGATTGTACGGAGGCCGGCAAGCAAGACGCGGAGATTGCGCGGCTGCGCCGACAACTGAGCCTGCCGGAGCCGCCGCCGGAGCAGCTTAAGTGCCCGTATCCGGGGATGCTGCCGTTTACGGCGGACCAGTTTGGCGCGTTTTTTGGCCGCAGCGAGGAAATCCGCCAACTGCGGGGCCGCTTGCACGACGGGCAGTTCGTAGTGGTGGTGGGGCCGTCGGGGGCGGGCAAGTCGTCGCTGATCCATGCCGGGCTGCTGCCGCACCTGGACGATGTACCGGCCTATTGGCCGCCCGGCACTTGGCTGGTGCGGACGCTGCGGCCCGGCAGCCACCCGATCCGTGGGCTGGCCGAGACGCTGAACGGCGGGCTGGACCAGTTGCCGGCCACAGTCAGCGCCTTGCTGGCCGCGCATCCCCCGGCCACGCGGCTGCTGCTGGTGGTGGATCAGGCGGAGGAAATCTTCACGCTCAACGGGCACGACCGGCAGCTGCGCTTCCAGAGTCTGCTGCGGGCGCTGCGCGAGGATGCGCGGTGCGCGCTGATCCTGACGGTGCGGGCCGATTTTTACGCCGACCTCGCCAGCGGGCCGCTGGGACCGCTCGACTCCGGCGTGCGGTTGCTGCTGGCCCCACCGCAGGGGCAGGAACTGTGTGCAGCCATTCAAGAGCCGGCGCGGGCGCTCAACGTGTTTGTGGAGGACGATCTGGCGCAGCGCCTGCTGGCGGATGCGGGGCACGAACCTGGAGCCTTACCGCTGTTGCAAGAGACCCTGCGGCTGTTGTGGGACCAACGGAAACGGCGCTTGTTGTTGCTGGATAGCTATCAACAATTGGACAGCGGTGGCGGCGGCTTGGCGGTAGCGCTGGCGCAACGGGCCGACAATAAATGGGATCAGTTGGTGGCGGCGCAGCAAACGATTGCGCGGCGGATTCTGATGCGGCTGGTGCAGTTTGGCGAGGGGCGGGCCGACACGCGCCGCCGCCAAGTGGTGGGCGACCTGCGGGCCCAGGCCGATGATCCGGCGGTGTTTGCCGGCACGCTGGACAAACTGACCGCGTTGCGGCTGGTGACGGTGGACGAAGCGGGCCAAGGCGGCGACCAGACCGTGGTGGACATCGCGCACGAGGCGCTGATCGCGGGCTGGCCGCGGTTGAAAGGCTGGCTTGGCACAAATCGCGAAGACGAGCAGACGCGCCGCCGCCTGGAAGACAAAGCCGCCGAGTGGGTGCGCCTGGGGCGGGGCGACGGCGGCTTGCTGGACCGCAGCGAACTGCCCGAAGCGCAGAAATGGCTGGACAGCCCGGCGGCCGCCGCGCTGGGCTATGACGAGGCGCTGGCGGCGCTGGTGGCCCACAGCGCGGCGGCAATTCGGCAGATCGAGGCGGACAAGGAAGCGGCGCAGCAGCGCGAACTGGATCAGGCGCACGCCCTGGCCGCCGAGAAAAGCCGCCTGTTCGATGTGCAGGCGCGGGCCGCCGTCGAGCAACGGCGCTTGGCCCGGCGCTTGGCCCTGGCGCTGATCGGCACGCTGCTGTTGTTCGCACTGGCGGTGGGACTGGCGTTCTGGGCCAACGGGCTAGACCAAGCGGCCCGCGCCTTGACGAACCAGCTGAAGCTACAGCTTCATGCGGCGCAGGCGCAAACCCTGGCCGCCCGCGCCAATGCCCAACTGGGCAACGATCCTGAACTCAGCCTGCTGCTGGCCGTCGAAGCGATTTCGGCGACCCAACGGCTGGGGGAACCGGTGGTGCCACAGGCCGAAGACGCGCTGCACGCCGCGCTAGTGCAATCACTGATCCGCACGCGCCGGCAGGCGGGCACCGAAGTGTTGGCGGCGGCCTATAGCCCGGACGGACAATCACTGGCTCTGGCCGGCAACGATGGGCTGGGGCGGGTGTGGGATGCGGTGTCGGCTGCGCCCGTGGTGACGCTGACGGGGCACACGGGGCCGATCCGCAGCCTAGACTACAGCCCCGACAGTCGGCGGCTGGTGACCGGCGGCGACGACGGCACGGCGCGACTGTGGGATCGCGCGACGGGCTACCCGTTGCTGGCATGGCGGGCCCAGGGGGGCAAGGCGGTACACAGCGTGGCCTACCGCCCCGACGGCACGCAGATCGTCACCGGCGGCGCGGATGGTCTAGCGGCGGTGTGGACGGTGCTGACGGGCACCATGCCATTGACCGTGAGCCTAGCAATGACGCTACCGCACGGCGGCGGGGTGGTCTATAGCCTCGCCTACAGCCCCGACGGCACGCACATCGCCAGCGGCGCGGGCAACGGCTCGGTGATCCTGTGGAACGGCAAAGGGGCAGCGGTGCTGACACTGCGCGACTGTAAAGGAGTCACCGACAAACCATGCCAGGGCAAAGCGCATGATGATCGCGTGACCAGCATCAGCTACCGGCCGCCGTTCGGCAGCGAGATCCTGACCACCAGCTATGACGGCACGGCTAAGATTTGGAACGCGCGCGACGGCAGCCTGCGCCGCATCCTGCGCGGCCACACCAGCCGCATCGAACACGCCGCCTATAGTGCCGACGGCAACACGATCCTCACGGTGAGCGACGATTTCACGGCGCGCATCTGGGACGGCGAAACCGGCACCACGCAAACGGTGTTACGCGGCCATACCGCCGAAGTCCTGAGCGGCGCATTCAGCCCCGACGGCCGGCGGATCATGACGACGGGCAACGATAATACGGTACGCCTATGGGCGGCGGGCGACGGCGAGGAGTATCCGACACTGCGCGCCGGCCCGCCGCTGTACGGCGCGGTATATAGCCCCGACGGGCGCACGGTGCTGACGGTGGGGGCGGCAGGGAAGGCGCAGGTATGGGACGCAGACGGCGGGCGGCTGAAACCGGGACCGTTCCAGGCGGGTCTAAACCCGGCCAATCTGTTGTCCGTCGCCTTTAATACCGACGGCAACCGCCTTGTCACCGCCGGCGGTGATGGTCATGCTTATGTCTACAGCCTGATTACTGGGACGCAATTGCTCGATTACAACGGGCACGGCAACCGCATGACGACCGTAGATTGGGCAGCGGGCGGCAACCGCATCGCTGACGGCAACAGCAACGGCACGATCCAGGTGTGGGATGCGATCTCCGGCACGACGATGCTAACGCTGACCGACAGCGGCAAGATAGGCGTAGTCTATAGCGTGGCTTGGCGGGGCGACGGCACCCAATTAGTTAGTGCAAGCAAAGACGGCGCGACTCGCGTCTGGGCGGTGCCCACTGGCACGCTGTTGCTGACACTGCCCCACAACGGGGCGGTCTACGGGGCGGCGTGGAGTCCCGACGGCACGCGCATCGTCACCGCGAGTGCGGGCGGCGTGCATGAGGCCGATGGGACGGGGCGCGTCTGGGATGCGGCCACCGGTAAGCTGCTGTTGACGTTACGGGGGCACAGCCGAGGCGTGCTGGCCGCCGCCTATAGCCTGGACGGTACGCACATCGTCACCGGCGGCGAGGATGGGACAGCCAAAGTGTGGAACGCAACGACGGGCGCAGAACTGGTGACGTTGCGCGGGCATCACGACAAGCTACAGAGTGTGAGCTATAGCCCCGACGGGCAGCGCATCTTGACGGTGAGCGTAGACGGCACGGCGCGCCAGTATGCGGTCGGCCTGACCGACTTGCTGGCGCTGGCCGATACACGCATCACGCGGGCGCTGCGGCCCAGCGAACGGGCGAGCTTTTTGGACGAGCCGTTGCCGACCCCCACGCCCACAGCGGTCGCCACGCCCAGCGTGACGGCGACGGTGACGGCGGGGCTGCATACTGCCGGCCCCACAGCGCTGCCCAGTGCCACGGTCGCCCGTACCCCGTCGCCTACCCCTACGCACCCCTGACCGGCGGATAGAGGCGATCCCCTGTGCCCTGCCGCCCGCCGCCCCTCCCTCTCCGCATTCCGCATTCGACTGACCGGCCACGAATGGGGCCACGAATACACGAATAGACGGCGACCGGCGGGCCACAGCGCGACGGATAGACGCGGCCCCCGCCGGGTACACCCCACGCTCCCAGCGGCCCCCGCCATTCGTGTATTCGTGGCCGGTCGCTCCCATTCCGCATTCCGCTAGACGGCGACCGACGGGCCACAGCGCGACGGATAGACACGGCCCCCGCCGGATACACCCCACGCTCCCAGCGGCCCCAGCCATTCGTGTATTCGTGGCCCCATTCGTGGCCGGTCGCTCCCATTCCGCCGTCCTCTTCCGCCACCGGGGCTATGCGCCGTCCCAGCGGCGGAAGAGAACGGCGGCGTTTTGGCCGCCGAAGCCGAAGGTCTGGCTGAGGGCGACGCGGATGGGCCGGCGGCGCGCTTCGTTGGGCACGTAGTCGAGGTCGCAGGCGGGGTCGGGCGTGGTGTAGTTGATGGTGGGCGGCAGGATGCCGGTTTCGAGCGACTTGATGGTGGCAATCGCTTCGACGGCCCCACAACCGGCCAGCAAGTGGCCCACCATCGGTTTAATCACACTAAGCGGGATCTTGTAGGCATGGTCGCCGAAGACCTGCTTGACGGCGCGCGTCTCCATCGCGTCGTTGAGGTCGGTGGCCGTGCCGTGACCGTTGATGTAGTCTACATCTTCTGGTTGTAGGCCGCTGCTCTCCAGCGTGCGGCCAATCGCCAGGGCCGCACCGCGCCCGCTAGGGTCGGGGGCAACGATGTGGAAGGCATCGCAGGAGCCGCCGTTGCCGATGACCTCGGCATAGATATGCGCGCCACGGGCCAGCGCATCGTCGAGCCGTTCGAGGATCAGCGCGCCCGCGCCTTCGCCGGCCACCATGCCGTCGCGGTCAGCCGAAAAGGGCCGGGCGGCATGGGCGGGGTCGTCGTTGCGGGTGCTCATGGCGCGGGTGGCCGAGAAGGCAGCCAGGCCCAGTTCGCAGAGGGGCGCTTCCACGCCGCCGGTGATCATGGCGCGCACCGCGCCGCGCCGGATCATGGCGGCGGCTTCGCCGATGGCGGTGCTGCTGGCCGCGCAGGCGCTGGTGGTGGTGGCGTTGGGGCCGCGCAACTTGAAATGGATGCCCAGTTGGCCGCCGGGCATATTGGGCAGCACCATGGCGCAGAAGAACGGGCTGACTTTCGGCCCACCACCGCGCACGATCTGGCGCATGGTCTCTTCGGTTTCGGGCAGCGAGGTGGTGCCGGAGCCGATAAACACGCCCACATCGTCGCGGCCTTCCGGCGGGATGGGCAGGCCCGCGTCGGCCAACGCCTGGGTCGCGGCGGCAACGATCAGTTGACTGGGGCGGCTCATGCGGCGCACTTCTTTGCGGTCAATGTAGACCGTGGGATCGAAAGCGGGGATTTCGGCGGCGATGCGCGACGGGTAGGCCGTGGCATCGAAGCGGGTGAGCACGCGCACCCCCGACCGCCCGGCCAGCAAGCTGTCCCAGAAGGCCGGCACGTCATCGCCGATGGCCGTGATCGCGCCCATGCCGGTGACGACGACGCGGCGGGCGGGATCGGTCTCGAAGGCCAAGCCCGGCTGTGCAGGCGCGGCGGGCACAGGGGCAGTACGAGCGGCCAGGATTGCGGCCAGCGCGTCGCCGATACCGGCGGTCAGCGTGGCGGCATCGGGCACTGCGTCGCCGCTACCCAGGAGGGCGGTCAACCGGCCCTGCAATGTTGCTTGTTCGGCGGGCGTTAGGCCCGCTGGTGGATTCACGGTCATGTGTTCCTCATAAGTTGGCAATGCAACGTGTCTCGGTTGCTGGGTTCATTTGTCGCGCCGTGCAAGCAGCCCGGCGTGG
>JALYUO010000291.1 GCA_030853735.1 Chloroflexota bacterium | reverse complement strand
GCTACCCCCGAACCGACCCCTATTTGGAGCGATGGTTCGTATGGTTGTGGTAGTTGGTATAGCACCGATAGACCCCGTTACACCAGCTGTTGGGGTCTCACTTACAACGGTAACCATATATTCCTTGCAACCGGCAATGAGGGACGCGAAGGAGACATCAATCAGGAGGTGCTGCTTGTTGACATCTACGATATGCAACAGGTTCTGCTGGACGAACAGCATTATTACACGCCCAGCGTGGTCGGCGGGGTGCAGATCGTGCCGTTCAGCGGGATGATTGTGCCCATTATTCCCAACGATCACGCCTTGACGGACCGCTTCTTCTTTGACTTGGTGACGCATCAGTGGGTCACGCCGGCAGGCACCCCTTTGCCCACGCCGCAATCCTCGCCGGTGGTGGTGCCGTAAATGCCGGCCCGCTTGGCTGCCGTTGTAACACGACCACGCCACGTCATAGCCATGCCCAAACGGGTTGTGGCGGCGGTTTTCGTGCTGGTGGGCTGTATCCTCTTAGCTGCCTGTGGGTCCACCCCTGCGTCGTTGCCCTTAGTGGTGGTGCCCACCGCCACCAGCCCAGCGGCGCAACCTACGGCGACAACCCTCGTGGGCGCTACCGAGGTGACTAGTCCCTCAGCGGTGGCATCCTTGCCGCCCCCGCTTGCTACCGACATTGCTAAGAACACGCAGATCGCCAACTACCCGCGCCATGTCGCTACCTATGTCGCCCTCACCCATGCGCCCACCCGGACTCCTGGTGGGCCACCGATAGTCCCGTCACCAACCCTGCAACTCGGCATTAGCGGTGGGTGTAGTAGTCCTAATGCTGAAGGTTTTGTTTGCCACAATGCGTGGCAAGACTACCGTAATGGTCACCTAGTCGTAGTAGAAGTAGGACGACAAGGCCGCAATGACGATGTGACACAGGGGGAGGTACATATTTTTACTCAAGGTATTGTAGATATATACCCGGTTCCCAGTAAGACTGGAACCATAGATATTGTCTCCGTAGAAGGCGACATCCTCACCGTCACTGCCGTCACTTCGCCTAACCATGAGACGTTCACCTTCAACCTCCAGACCCATGCTTGGGTGCCTACTACGCCGGTGGTGCCGTCGGTCTCACCCAGCGCCGTGGCTACGCCGGTGCCGTCGGTGGCTCCCAGTGCCGTCCCGCCCAGCCCTGTCGTGTCGCCCAGCCCCGTGGTAACGCCCTAGCTATGCCAAAGCGGGTTGTGGCGGCGGTTTTCGTGCTGGTGGGCTGTAGCCTCTTAGCTGCTTGTGGCTTTGTAGCTCCATCCACTCAGGTACTCACTGCCACAGCAGTAGTAACGACTAGCGTTACGGTCTTACCGGTTGCTACAACCATACCTACGAACATCGTGCTTCCTGTAAATACAACCACTCCCGGCGTAGAACTGCATATGCTACCCAGCCCTGAAGATGTGCGAGCTACGGCAACAGCTTTTCAGATCGCTCTTGCCCAGAATACGTCGGCACGCTTGACCTCTGTCGCCCTCTCCCCCATCCCCACCTATGTTGGTGGGCCACTTCCTGAATTGGCGACTCCTGGTCCCACCGCCACCTGGAGTACCACTTGGTTTGATTGTGGCCCTGCCCGTAGCAGCGGCCAACCGGAGTTCCGTAGCTGCTGGCATGGTACGGTGGCTGGGGTGCGCCTGTATTTGGATGCCGGCAAGGATGCCTTCATCACCGATCCACAGCAAGGGCTCCTCGTGGTCGCCGAGGCCGATACTGTTGCACCGCCCGATGGCTTCCCCGTCTATAAGACTCCCCAGCGGCTAGGAGAGGTGCGAATCGTGGCGGTCAACGGCACGCAGGTGGTGCTAGAGCCGGTAGTGGCTCCGCCCGCGCCAGTCAGCTTCGTGTTCGATCTCACCACGCGCCAATGGCTCTCCGGTTTCCCCTCTGCCTCACCTGTGCCCAGCCCGTCGCCATTGCCGTCGCCATCGGTGGGGCCATCGCCGCTGCCCAGCCCGTCACCCTAGCGCCGACAATGACAATGTCGCACTCCGGTGTCTTTGCCATATCTTCCCCCTTCGGGGCCGCATTCAGAGCGGATAGCCGCCCCACACCGTTATGCCGCTATAGCAGAGTGCCGCGAGGGCCAGCCCCGCTGTATCGGCAAATAGCGGCGCGCCGGGGGGGCGCTGGGTGGCCGCAGCCGGCAGCGCGCGCCCCGGCAGCGTGAAAGGGACAAATAGCAGCAGCCAAGTGGCATACCAGGGATGGGCGCTGGTGGCGAGCAGCAGATACGCGGCGACCAAGCGAAAGCTCTTGCTGACTAAAGCGTAGGGGCTGCGGTCGGGTTGCAGCGCCAGAACCGCCGCGTAGATCAGCAAGGCGCTGAATAAGCCGAGGCGCACCAGGCCATCGCTGATGCCCAGCGGAGCCAGCCCCCGCGCCAGGAGGTAGTAGACGGGCGCGTTCACGTATTCGTCGCGCAGATACGTGACCACGAAGGGCGAGAGGTAGCCGCCGTGCCAGATCACAAAGGCAGCGTAGCCCGCCCCGAAGATTCCAACGGCCGCCGCCAGCCGCCGCCGGCCCAGCGCGCGCGCCCAGCCGGCGAGCAGCAGCAGCGGGATCAGCTTGACCAGCGCGGCGGCGGCCAAGCAGGCGGTGGCGAGGCCCAGCGCGGCGGGTCGGCCCCGCTGCACCGCGACGACCCCCGCCCCCAGCGCCAGCAGCGTGAACAACACCGTCAGCGCCTCAATGTGGCCGCTCGCCCCGAACTCAACAATCGGCAACGGTGCCCAGGCATAGATCAGCACGCGCAACGGCGACTGGCCCAGCCGCCCCAGTAGACGCGCCAGCACCAGGCAACTGCCGAGGTCCACCAGCACCAGGGCCAGCTTCATCGCCGCCACGCTATCGGGCACCAAGCGATAGACGGCGGCGTAGAACAGTTCCGCGCCAGGCGGATAAATAGTGATCGCCGGCTTGCGGTTGATGCGCGGCCAGATCGGGTCGCCGGGCGGGTGCAGGGCGGCGAGTTGCGGCGCAGCGGGCGGATAAGCATAGGGGCTGAGGCCGGCCGCCTGCACCCGCCCATCCCAGACATAGCGATAGATGTCGTCGCTAAACACCGGCGGGGCCGGGATCAGCGCCAGCCGGGCCAGGACGGCCACCACCGCGATCCCGGCGAGCGTGGGCCGCAGCGGGAACCGCTCCGGCGCGCGCAGGACCAAGTAGCAGGCCGGCAGATAGAGGCTAAACAGCCCGCTGTACAGGATCAGGTAGGGCGCGCGCGAACCGCCGGGAATGGCGGTGAACAGGCCATAGCCGCCCACCGCCAGCAGCCCAATCAGGCCCAGGATCAGGCCGCCAAGCACCGAATACGAGGTCCGCGTGGGCGGCGTGGCCGGCGCGACATCCGGCGGGGCCACCTCACTTGGCATCCAGCACGTCCACGCCCATCCAGCCCGGCGGAATGCCGTGGACGGTGAAATAGGCCGCCTGGGTGGTATAAAGCCGGGCCGGACCGTCGTCAGGATAGTGGGCCAGCGCCGCCGCAAAGCAATCGGCAGCCTCGGCAAAGCGGCCCGCTTGATACCAGGCCAGCCCCTGCCCGAAATCGGCCTGGAGCGCAGTTTTGCCGGCCCGCTCGGTCGCCGCGATGCCGTCAAGCACTTCATACAGGGTGACAGCTTGTTCTTTGCCCTTGACCTGCACCCGGCCGATGGGCCGCAACGCATAGGCCGCCGGGTCGGTCAGCGCCTGCCGGGTTTGCTCGCTGATGATCAGGCCCACCTCGTAACGCCGGGTCAGTCCTTCCAGGCGCGCCGCCGTGTTCACGGCATCAGCGATCACCGTGCCGTCCATCCGTTCCGGTTCGCCCACCATGCCCAGCATCAGCCGCCCGGTATGCACGCCGATGCCGACTCCGATAGGCGGCCGGGCGGCGGCGCAGCGCACCGTGTTGTAGCCCGCCACCGCCTGTTGCAGGGCAATCGCCGCCTGCACCGCGTCGTCGGCCCCGCCGGGAAACAGAGCCATGATGCCGTCGCCCAGGTATTTATCAATAAAGCCGCCGTGTGCCCGGATCACTGGGCTGACCCGCTGTAAATAGGCGCCGATAAACGCGAAATTCTCCTGCGGACTCATGCCCTCAGCCAGGTGGGTGAAGTCGCGGATGTCGGCGAACAACACGCTCATGGTCAGTTGTACGCCACTGCCGAGCTGCACATCCACGATGCTCTCCACCCCCAATAGCTGTAGAAACTCGTGGGGCACAAAGCGCGTGGTCGCTTGGTTGATGGCGGCTAGGTCGCTGTTCGCCAGCTCCAGGTCCGTCGCATACGCGCGCAACTGGGCCTGCGCCGTGGACAACGACTGCACCATGCCGTTGAACGACTGCGTGAGAAAGCCGATCTCGTCGTCCATCTGCACCGGCACCGCCACATCCAGCCGGCCCGCGTTCACCGCCCGTACCCCCGCTTGCAGGGCGGTGAGCGGACGCACCAGCCCGGCTTGAAAGAAGCGAGGGAAAATGCCCAGGATCGCGCCGCTCGCCAGCAGCAGAATCAGCGCCAAGTCGGTGGCGGCGGTGTGCATCTGGCTGCGGTACAGGGCATACTCATAGCCGACTTCGTAACGAGTGTTCCCGACGGTAGCGGCGTAGCTGAGATAGTGGCGATCCCCCGCTAGGTCACGGTACAAGCGGTGCCCCGCCGGGCCGGGTGGGTCGGCGGCAGCGACGGCGGCCAGATCGGGTAGCGACAACGCCGGGTCGCGCGCATAGAGCAAGCGTAGCGCCCCGGTGCCCGCACGGGCGGCGATATACGCCACCGCCGGGGGCGGCATCGGCGGGATTCCAGCGGCAAGTTGTTGCGCGATCTGTCGGCCCTCGTCCTGATGGGCTTGGTCATAAAACTGATCGGCTTGGGCGAGCGTGCGGATGTTGACCAAGCCGAGGATCACCAGCAACGTGACCAGCGAGATGCCCACCAGTTTGACCTGAAAGCTAGACGGTTCGGCTCCGTTATTCAGGTGGACGACGATAAAGGCCAGCAGCACCAGCAGGCCGGCGAGGTCGCTGAGATCCGGCGAGAGAAACTGCGCCAGCGCAGTACAGATCGCGGCTCCGACCACCACGCCCGCAAACAGCCGGGCGGCCCGGCCCAGCGCGGTGGTCGGTTGCACCGCCCGTTGCCACGCGGCGCGGGGCACGGCGGGCGCGGCGGCGGCCGCTTGGCGCAACAACACGAGCGCGGCCCAGCCGTAGAGCAGATAGTTGAACAGCGGGCGCAGGGAGTCCAACAGCGCGGCGACTCCAGTCATCGCGCCGATTAGCGCGCCCGGCGGCAGCACATAGACCCCGGCCCCGCCGGCAAACTGCGGTTGCGCGACCGCCGCCCCCAGCAGATCGCGCGCGGCAAAGAGCAGCGCCCCGATCCCGGTCACGAGCAACGCCCAACGGGCCTCACGTCGCCAAGCGGGCTGCGGAAAGCTGTAGGCAAACTGGACCAATACCACCAGTTCGGCCAGAAAGCCGATGTCACTGACGACCCCAGTGTAGGCCGCCGCCGGGCGCAGGATCGTCTGGTGCAGAAACCCCAGCAGCAGCCCGACGGTTTCGATGGCGAAATAGAGGCCCAGCAGGCGGGTGGCCGGGCGCGCCCCGCGCCGTCCCAGCAGGTAGCCGGCCACGAGGCCCGCCAGCAACAGGCTGGGCAACACGCGCAGGGCGGGCAGGGATAGTTGAAATGGGTCCATGCGGGAATCTCCGGGGTGCGACGTTAAAGTAGATATTTGCCGGTGACACGCAGGATGCGCCAGCCGGCGCGCACGCTGGCCCGCAAGTTGCCGCTCACCTTCGACTCGCCGCTCAGGCGGCGGCGATAGCGCACCGGCACCTCCACGATCCGTACCTTCCGCCGGGCGGCTTTGACGATCATTTCCACCGTCCAACCGTAGGTCATTTCGCGCAGGCCCAACTGCCGCAGCGTCGTGGCCCGGATGGCGTGGAACGGTCCCAGGTCGGTGAGACGCACGCCGAAGCGCGCCCGCAGGATGGTGGTGATCAGGCGGTTGCCGAACACGGCGTGCCCCGGCAACGCGCCCGGCGGCAGCGGCCCGCTCCGCAAGCGCGACCCGATCACCAGGTCGGCCTGCCCGGCCAGGATCGGGCCGACCACAGCGGGCATATCGTCGGGGTAATCGCTGTAGTCGCCGTCGAGAAACACGATCACCGCAGCCCCCTGCGCCAACGCGGCCCGCACCCCGGCGGCACAGGCATAACCGTAACCGCGTAACGGCTGGTGAACCACGAGCGCCCCCGCCGCCTGGGCCACGGCGGCGGTCGCATCGGTACTGGCATTGTCCACGACCACGACGGTCGGGCAGAGATCGCGCGGAATCGCCGCCACTACTTGGCCGATGTTGCCGGCCTCGTTCCAGGCGGGGATCACCGCGACGATCTTGCTCATGGTTACAGGCTCCATTGGCTGCCGCAGCCCCGGCAGCAGGGCAGCGGGTCCGCGCTCAGGATGCGGCGGCGAAACTGCTGATAGGCCGGCCCGTTCCAGATGGTGGCGAACGGCTGCTCGAAGGCGTTGCCCAGCACCAGCGCGGGGTCGGCTTGGTAGTCGGGGGTCACGAACGGCACGAAGCAACAGGACAGCACTGTGCCGTTAGCGGTGATGTAGCTCAAGCTGGTGGGGCGGCGGCAGGCCGACCAGGGCCGGTTTGCCTGCGCCTCGGCGGCGGTCATCATCTGGATCGGCGTGGTGGCCCCAGCAGCCTCGAACGCCAAGCCCAGGTCGGCACACAACTGCTCGGCCTGCGCGATCAGCGCACGTTCCTCGTCTTGCAGCCGCCGGTAGAGCGATTGTTCTTCGGTGCCCAGCCCGGTGCCGAAATAGACGAAGCGCTGCATATAAAACTCGCCGATGCCCAGGCTGTGGGCCAAGCGGATCACGTCGAGCAGTTCATGCAGATTTTCGCGCATGGCGATAAACCAGGCCGAGATGTGGGGGGTGGTCGCGCCCAGCCGCTGCCGGGTTTCCACCAGCAGGCGCAGGCTGCGCTGCACTTTCGCCAGCCCGTTCACCCCGCGCACGGCCTTGTACGTCGCGGGAGTCGCTCCGTCAAGGCTGGCGCGGTACTCGTCGAGGCCGCTGGCGACCAGTTGCTCGGCCAGGGCGGGAGTCATAGACAGCGAATTGCTGTTGAAGAGTACATGGGTGCCCTCCGGGCGCGCCTTGAGGTAGCGGATCATGGCCGGCAGATCGCGGTTGAGCATCGGTTCGCCCAGCCCATGCAAGACCACGCGGTCAAGCACCGGGAACTGGTCCACCAGCGTCTGGAAGCGCGCCAGCGACATATCGGCCGCCTGTTCCATCGGGAAGAAGGTGCGCGGGCAGGTGGTGCAAAGCGAGTTGCAGCGATTGGTCGGTTCGATATACAGCGCACGCGGCAGCGGCCGGTCCACGGTCAGGTGAGCCGGTAGAGCCGGCCGGCCCAGCCTTCGCCGGCGGCGATACGGGCGCGCAGCCAGGGCCGCAGCCGGGCATCCAACCCCCACACCCGGCCTGCGCCGGTGAACATGAAGATCAACTGCAAGGTCATCAGCATCCCATACGTCCAGTACCACTCGTTCGGCGCTTGCGATAGGCCGAGGAAGAGATTGACTCCCTGCATCAGGCCCAGGAATCCGCCCAGACGGGTGAGCAGTCCCAGCAGCAGCAGCAGCATGATCGTGCTTTCCAGAAAGAAGGTCATCCAGCCGACCAGTTCCCAGTTGGGCAGGGCTAGGTTTTTGAGCAGGTCGCCGTAGAACGGCACGATCTTATTGCCGTTTTGCACTTCGACGGTGATCCAGTGGTACAGCCCCGCGCCTTTGTCTATGAACGGCCCTGGCTGCTCGGCGCTGGGCGTGGGGTTGGGTTGCAACCCCGGCGACCCAAAATGGTCCCAGGGCAGCTTCCACTGCAACTGGGTGAACCACAAAAAGCCGATGATCAGGCTCGCCACCCGGATCGGCCAAGTGGGCACCCGCTGGTCGTATACCTGTGGTTCCTCGGCGGCGGCGGCGAGCGACGGCGCGGCCGCCTGTGCGGTGGTGGTCATGGGTCGTTATGCTCCTCTCATAATTGGGCGGTGGCTTGTCGAACGGGTTGCGCCAGCACGGCGCGGGTGTGCGGCGCGCAGGCCGGGTTGGCGGCTAAATCGGCCCGTAGGCGCGCCAGGTCGTCCGCCGTATCCGTATCATACCAGGGCGGCAACAGCGCCACCCGCAACCCTGCCTCCTCGGCTGCCGCCAGTGTCTGCGCCGTCACTTGCGCGGTACTCCAAGCGATGCCGGTGAACAGGGCCGGCTGGGGGGCGTTCAGCCCGATCAGGTAGTAGCCGCCGTCGGTGCAGGGACCAAGCACCACATCCACGCCGGGGCGGGCGAGTTCCGCAAAGGTGCGGGCCACCAGCGCGGGCGGCAGGGTCGGGCTGTCGCTGCTAATCATGGCGGCGGTGGCGAAGCCGGCGGCCCGCGCCTGCCCCGGCAGCCCGTTCAGGCGTTCGCCCAGGTCCGCGCCCTGCTGGGGCAGCAACACAAACGAGGCGGGCACCAGCGCGCGAAAGTAGGCTTCCGCCGCGCAGGGCGCATAGGCCAGCGCCGGGGTCACGCCGGCGAACCGAGCGGCTTCCGCCACCAGCGCGATGGTGTCGCGCAAAAACGCCGTATACAGCGCCTGCGCCTGCGCCGGGGTGAGCGGCGGGCACAGCCGAGTCTTGACCCCGCCTGCGCGCGGCTGTTTCGCCATGATGATCAACAGCCCCGATTGCCGGTCCGCCATGCCATATCGCCTTTCCCGCACCCGGTGCTTCGGTCGGGCGCGGGTGTTAATAACTGAGGCAACTGCCCGCTTGCAAGAGAAACTCAGACCAGGGTGGCCCGGCCCACCCTGGTGGTGCCGGGCCGCTCGCTCAGTAGGTGATACAACTCGCGCCCTGACTCAAAAACTCGACCAGCTTCGCGCCGCCGACGATGGTGGCATTGCCGATCAGTTTATCTTCGGCCAGGTTGCGCTTTTTGAAGCAGGGCGAACACACCCAGACGATGCCGCCGTTTTCGGTGAAGCTGGCGAGCAACTCGGTAAGCGGCTTAAAGCCTTCTTCGTGGATCGCGTCGGCATAGCCTTGCTCGGCCAGCCGCACGCCTTCCGTGCTCAAAAACACCACCGTCTCGACCCCGCTGACCACCCCGGCGTTGGCGACGACCATGCCGACCGTGGCGCTGTCCGGGTTGTCTTGCGCGTGTGTGATGCTAACGACCATTTTTGCCATGTGAGGTTGCTCCTAATCTTGATCCGGGGGCGCGGCCCCGGCTTTGCGAATCCAATAGCGGCCCTCGCCGGCGGCGAGCAGCCGGTGGCCGGTCATGCGGCACCAAGCGGGCACATCTTCCCGCGCGCCCGTATCATGGGCGCGCACTTCGAGTACCGCGTTGGGGGCCAGTGTGCGTATCTGTCCGTGGATCAGCACCAGCAGTTCACCACAACCGCTCGGCCCGGCATCCAGGGTTGCATCTACCAGTCCTATGTAAGTCACCGGATCAGACCAACCGCCGGATGTAGTAGCTGGCGTAGCCCTGGCCTTTCGTGGTGGCGGCCAGTTGCTGCCCGGTCATACGGCACCAGGCCGCCAAGTCTTCGCGGGCCGCCGGGTCGTCGGTGACGACCTTCAGCACGCTGCCGAGGTCCAGGGCGCGCACTTGGCGGGCCATCGCCAGCAGCAGGTCCACGCACGCCTGACCCATCCCATCGAACGTCGCCACTTCGGTGGGTACCTCCGGGTCCGGCGGTGGCGGCGCGACCAGGATGGGCGCGGGAGCCGTCGCCGGGGCTGCCGCCGGCGGGGTGAGCGGGTAGAACGGCTGCCGTCGCCGGCCCCCGGTGTTCGTCAGCGTCGCCGTGCTAAACAGATCGGCGACCTGCCCAGCCAGGAGCGGCAGATCGCCGGCGGTCTGCGCGGCCATCCGGGCCGCCGCGCGCACCTTCAGACCGTCGGCTACGTCGCCTTGCAGTACACAGGCGCAATGGAAACTGCCGACCTCGAAGGCGCTATCAGTGGCCTGTGTATGGGAGCGGGCGCAGTCTGCGCCCTGGCCCTCCATCGCGTTGTAGATCACCGGCACCTGATAGCCGGCGGGGATCGCGGCCACGCCCTGCGCGGCCTGCTCCCAGAGTAGATCGTGGGTCAGGTCCAGGTAGGTCTCGCAATACGGTTCGGCGGCCTGAAAACTGCCCTTACCGCGCGTGGCGAGGCTGTCAAAATACGAAGAGCAGTTGGTGCCGCCCCCACAGAGGAACTTGAGGTGACATTCGTTGCAGCCGTCGCGGTGCTGCACGCTGTTGGCTCGGATCTGCTGGAGAATGGGCGAGGTCAGCCAGATTTCGCGCAGCGACTGCTCGCGCACCGAGCCGCAAGCCAGGCTGGGCGCGCCGCTGAACCAGACACAGGGGTACACTTGGCCGTCGCTAAACACATCGAGGCTCTCGTAGCCGCAGTTGCAGAGGTCGGTCTTGCGCCCGTGCTTGCCACGCACGCGCACGCGCAGGCTGGTCTCGTTGTCAATCACCATGCCGTATTCGGCGGCCACTCCGCGCAACTCGCGCATGATGCGGGTCACTTCGCCGGGCGGGATCAACAGATCGTCATTGTCGTAGGCACGCCCACGCTCCTGTAACCAGAGGATATGGTGTTCGCGCACGCCCAGCCCGCCGAGCAGCCGCGTGGTCTCGGCCATCCGCGTGCGGTTGTGCGTCGTGATGACCGTGCTCACCACCGGCGTGAGGTTGAGGCGCACCAGGTCGCGGATGCCCTGGATGGTGCGGGCGAAGGTGCGCGGGCCGCGCACCTGCTCGTGTAGTTCCGCGTCGGGGCCGTCGAGCGAGACCTGCATACTCAGGCGGCGCAGGCGCAAGAAATCGTCGCTGGCCCCCCCGTTGGCCTTCGCGGCGGCGGCGGCCAGGCGGGCCAGGATGCTCTTGTTGAAAAAGGTGGCATTGGTCAGGATCACCAGTTCCGACTCGGCGCAGACATAGTCAATCAGGTCGAAGATGTCGCGGCGCATGAACGGTTCGCCGCCGGTGAAGTAGAAGCGCGACACGCCCAGTTCGCGGGCCTCGTCAATCAGCCGGGTAAGGTCAGCGCTGGTCATTTCATTTTCGGGGACCAGTTCGCCCGACGAAACATAGCAATGGGTACAGCGCAAATTGCAGTCGTTGGTGACAAAGACATAGAGTTCGCTCAGGCGGTTGGGAGCGATGGTGGCCGCACGACCGGGATAGGGCGGCTTAAGCGCGGGCTTGCGGCTGACGAACTGGATCTGCGTAGCCTCGCCCAGGAAATCGGACGTGTCGGCGATGGCCTCGGTCAGGGGTCGCTCCCAGCGGCGCGCCACCTCTTCGGCCACTTCGGTCACGGTGCGCCGCCCGTCGCACAGGCGCAGGATCTGCGCGCCGACCGCGTTGGTCGCCAGCCAGTGCGGCGCGTCCGGGTCAATCGCCAGGTGCAGCCCGTCACGCTCCAGGTAGACCCCCAACGGCGCGTAATAGACACCCTGGTAGGGGTCGCTCAACTGGCGCGCCAGGCCACTCTCGATGATGTGGCGACGGCTCACTTCTTTCATACCGCGATCCTCACGGTATTCACGGCGGCGGTCAGCGGCTCATAGCCTGCGGTCCGGCCTTCTTTCCACGATTGCAGCCCCTCTATAGCCATCAGCCCGTTGAGCTGCGGATCATCATACGACATGGCGAACAGCAGATCGCGGAAGCGGGCAACCGACCCGTGCGGAGCCGACGAGATCACGGTGAAGTTGCAATGGTCGAAGCGCGAGGTTTGCGTCAGCACGCGCGTCGCCCCTTGCGGCAGGGTGCCCTCGGCCTGGAAGAGGTAGTAGTTGCCCTCGATCAGGCAGGCCGCGTCGGCGGTGCCGGCCATCAGCGAGCGGGCGGCCGTTTCGCCCGCCGCCGCCTTCACTTCGAGCACGCGCAGCATGGTATCGGCCCGCCCGGTTTCCAGCGCGTCGAATGTATCCAGCAGGAGCGCGCGAGTCATGTCGGTCTTAATCTGCATCCGGGCGGCATAGGCGCGAATCGTCGGCAGGGCAGCCGTGGACCCGCACGCCTGCGCCACCCGCTCGACCGCCAGCGCCGCCGCGCGGTGGCTTTGCCCCAGCCCGCCGACCTCCGGGGCGCTGATCAGGCCAAGCAGACCGGCCTGACCGAGGGCATCGATCCCGGCGCGGGGAAACGCTCCGGTTTGGTCTACGACCACCGCCGCCGGGGCGATCACCTCGTTCACGACCTGTTCCAGAGTTTCCAGATACGAAGCGGGGGATGCCGAAAGTGTCGCAGCCACAATAATGATCCTTCCCTGAATAGTGGTGATTCGGTTGGCAGCCAGACTGGCCGCGCTCAGAGAAGCAGCGGCTGAATCGGTGAGCGCTCCTAACGCTAACCGGCGGAGGGTTGCCAGAGTTCCTGATAGCACGGCGATTATAGCACCTCTTCCAGGGATTGTATAGCGGGTCTGCGCCCAACCACGACGGCCGGATGCCTCCAATAGTATCCGCAGCCGGCGCGGTGTTACACGGCTGTCCGCTGCGGATCGGCGGGCCACGCGGGAAGTAACCTACACCGGGCGTAAATTGTGCGTAACTACTCAGCTACTATATGGCGGCTCTTGCGCGGCGCTAGGCACTATATGTTGTGGTTGCCCGTTCACAAGCTACGGGCGAAAATCGCATTTTGGCCGGTTCTTCGTGGCTGCCTTACTATATGTTGTGGTCTGTCACGGCCAATAGCCTACATCTTGTGAACGGAACGCCGTCCCGAAAGTAGGCTGAGTAGTTACCAAAATTTGCAGAAAAATAATGTCACCCCCACCTGGGCGATCCTCGCGGTGCGTCCCGACTCCCCGACCGCCGTTTGCCCGCGCTGCCCGCAGCCCAGTGCCCACGTCCATCAATATGATCTCCGCTTGGTGTGCGACCTGCCCTGAGCCGATCAACTCTGTCGGCGGCACCTCGAAGCCCGCCGCCTCAAGTGCGCCATGTGCCGCCGATCCTTTACCGAACGGCTCGCTGCGCTGCCCACCGCGGCCGTACCACCCGCCGCTTCGCGGAGCACCGGGTCGCCCCGGTTCCTCGGCCATGCTGCGCGGTCCTTGCGTAACCCTGCTCCCCGGTCCCCACCTGATGACCGCACAGCTTCTGGTGCCCGGAGTGGCGACCGCGCCGGCGGGCCTGTGATCAAGGGCCACAGATCGTGCTATAATCGCAATTGAGCGCCCCGTTGGGTTGATTTATGACAGCTTCAAGTGATCAAGGGCCGCAGATCGTGCTATAATCGGGATAGCACCGCCCGCGCGCTGGAACTTCTCCGGTGCCTGACTGGTTTTAGTGGCAATGGGCCATTCATCCTATCTCCGTGCCCGTGCCCCGGCAATGGCCCGCCCCGTGCCCGCATCTTGGACATTATGAGGAGCCTGGCATGAACTCGTATGTACGCCGTGGGGCGATAGGGCTGCTGGCGGGATTGATCAGCGGCCTGGTCCTGGCAATCACTTTCGCCAACCCGGTCGCGGGGCTGCTGGTGGGGGCCTTAGTGGGTGTCGGCTATGCGGAGGCTTTCCGCCGCCCGGCCCGCGCCTACGCCGACAGCCTCATGACCGCCGCGGCCCTGGGGGTGCCCCTCTGGCTAGTGTTCAATATCCTGGCCGGGCCGCTGCTCGGCGGTCAGGACCCGCAATGGACCGCCGCGGGTATGCGCGCCCTGTTTCCGGCATTGGTGGGCTGGGTCCTCTACGGCACCGGTCTGGGCCTGCTGGTCCAGGCTCTGAGCGACTTGGCGACGGCCGCCCTCGGGGCCGAGGTGGTGCCTGCGGTGCCCCCGCGCCTGGTCACAACTCGGGTGGTCATTCTGGGTGGCGGCTTTGCCGGCGTGACGACCGCTGAACACCTGGAGCAGGAATTCGGCACCGACCCGACGGTTGCCTGCACGCTCGTCAGCGATACCAACGCCCTGCTCTTCACGCCAATGTTGGCCGAGGTGGCCGCGAGCAGCCTGGAGCCGACGCATATCAGCAGTCCCTTGCGCACCAGCCTGCGGCGCACGACGGTGGTGCGCGGCCGGGTCAGCGTGATCGATACCGCGGCGCGCCAGATTGTGCTGGCCCCCGACGACCGTTCCCCGCAGCCACGGACGATCCCCTACGATCACTTGGTGCTGGCTCTGGGTGCCGTGTCCAACTACCGGGGCATGAAAAATGTCGAGGCGACCGCGTTCGATTTCAAGTCGCTGCTCGATGCCATCCGCATCCGAAACCACGTCATTGATATGTTCGAGCGCGCCGACGGGGAGCCGGACCTAGCGCGGCGGCGCGCGCTGTTGACCTTCGTGATCGCCGGGGCGGGCTTTGCAGGTGCCGAACTGGCGGGCGGCCTCAACGATTTTGCCCGCGGCATGCTGGCCTACTACCCCGGCATCGCGGCCGCCGACGTGCAGGTGATCCTAGTCCATTCGAGCGAGCGCATTCTGCCGGAATTGAGCGCCTCGCTGGCCGCGTATGCCCGCACGCACATGGAAGCGCGCGGCGTGATCTTCAAACTCAACCGCCGCCTGGTTGACGCTGGGCCGGGCTGGGTGCGGCTCAGCCCCGACGAAGAACTCGTCGCCCACACGCTCGTGTGGACGGCGGGCACCGCGCCTCATCCGCTGCTGGCGACCCTGCCGGTGGCGCGCGACCAGCGCGGGGCGATACTCGTGGCCGCCACCCTGGCGGTGCCCGACCACCCCGGACTCTGGGCAGTCGGAGATTGCGCCAGCGTGCCGGACCAACTGACGGGCACTGTTTGCCCGCCGACGGCCCAGTACGCGCTGCGCGAAGCCTACCGGCTGGCGGCCAACATCCACGCCACCGTCCACGGCCGGCCTTTACGGCCCTTTCGCTTCAAGGTGTTGGGCGTGCTGGCGGTGGTCGGGCACCATACGGCCTGTGCCGAGATCCGGGGCTTGCGCTTCTCGGGCCTGTTCGCCTGGCTGCTGTGGCGCGGCATCTACCTGAGCAAGCTACCTGGGTTGGAGCGCAAGGTGCGCGTGCTGGCCGACTGGATCATCGAACTGTTCTTCCCCCGCGACATCGTGCAAACCATTGATTTCAGTACCCCCGAAAGGAATTGACGTATGCTTTCTACAGTCCGGGCGGGCAGCGCATCACCGGCTGCCGCCGCCTACGGCGGGCTAGTCGCCTGCGGCGTGGTCGGGATGCTCGGTGGGGCGCTGGCGGCCGGCTTGGTTGGCCTGCTGCTGGGGGCAGGGTATGGGATCGTATTTGCGCTCCTGGCCGCCAATCGAGCGACCGATCCGGGGGCCGGGCTGCTCTGGGGGCTGGGCTATGCCCTGGTACTCTGGCTGGCCGGGCCGGCGGGGTTGTTCGCCGTGTTCGCCGGCCCGGTGTCAATGGGTATGCTGGATACGGCTCGCGCCCATTTCGCCGATCTGATCGCCTATGTGCTGTTTTTAGGGGCACCGCTGGGCCTGGTACTGGGGATTTGGAACCGGTTGCGGCCCGCCGCTCCGGCCGCCGGTGGTCCCCCGGCCAACGCTACCTTTAGTCTCGTGCGGGGGCTGGTGGTCGGGGGCCTGGCCGGACTGGTCGGTGGTTGGGCGTTCGCTGCCTGGATGGCCCAAATCGACTTTTTCAGCATCCTGGCCCACTTGGTCAATTCCGACTCGCGGGGCGTGGGGATGTTGATCCATTACACCATCGCCCTACTGATCGGGATGAGCTTTGGGCTGCTCTTCCAACGGGATATCTGGAGCCCCGGATCGAGCGTGGGCTGGGGGGTCGCTTACGGCCTTTTCTGGTGGTTCCTGGGCCCGCTGACCATCCTGGCGATCTGGCAGGGCCGGACCCCCGATTGGTCCTACCAGCACGGCGGCCAGCTGTTCGGCTCGCTGGTGGGCCATGTGATCTACGGCTTTCTGGTCGGCCTAGTCTATGCCGCGCTGGATCGGCTCTGGGTCGGCTTTTTCTACGACACCGATCCGCTGAACCGGGAAGCGGAAGGGCCGGGGACCACCACGCTACGCACACTCGGCTGGAGTACGGTCGCCAGCTTGGCCGGGGGCCTCTTGTTCAGCCTGGTCTTTGTCGCCACCGGGACTTTCCCGACCGTCGCCCGGCTGGTGGGCGGCAATTCCGCAGTCCTGGGGTTCGTGGTCCACCTGGTGATCAGCGCCCTGATCGGAATGAGCTTCGGCCTGCTCTTCCGGCACGAAGCCCCCGACCCAGGATCGAGCCTGGCCTGGGGTCTGGTCTACGGCCTGATCTGGTGGTTCCTGGGGCCGTTGACTTTGCTGCCCGTCTTGTTGGGGCAGCCCTTCTCCTGGACGATGGACACCGCCGCCAGTCTGTTGCCCTCGCTGGTGGGCCACCTGCTCTACGGCGCGGTCACAGCGTTTATTTTCGTGCTGTTCGCCCGGCGGTATCGCGCCTGGCTGCAGCTCGACCCGCGCCTAGCGGTCCGCGAAGCGCGGCGGCAACGACCGCTGGGTACTCCGGCCCCCGCCCTTTGGGTGTTTGTGTTGGGCCTGGGGGTGCTGCTGCCGGTGCTCCTGAGCGGCGACGGGAACCCAGGCGCACCCCCCCCCGCCTATGGCGCACCCGCCGACATGGCCCCCGTGGCCCCGGCATCGCGCCCCGGCTGGCCTGTGCGGAGTAATGGATACCGATGGTTAATGGTTGAGCACTATTGACTCAGGTCACAGCGGGTGCTAACGCCGCGCAGCGTGCTACCCGCGTTGGCGCTGGTTCCCGCTCTTCCCACCAGGCGACCAACCGCACCAAGTTAATCGCTATGACTAATAGGGCGCTGTGCTAGTTAGGGAAGGCCAGCGCCTTGATCTGCAAGAATTTGGCCTTGCCCAACAGCCGATTTAACTTGATGCAGAGCGTGTGCGCCGCCGGCTTCGTGTACACGTGCGCACATAAGCCTTCTAAGCTGTAGGAATGATTGGTCTCGCTATGCAACTGCTCCACCAACTGCCCATTCACCGTTTCGATAATCTACCGCACCCCGTTGATGGCCCAAACCCCATAGGTGTCAAGTTAAGGATTTCACAATAGGAGAAGGGAACTGCTTTTGCTAGGATAGATGGTAACGACACCCTACTTATCTCGCGAAAGGAGTTCCCGATGCCCGATCTTACCGCAATCGAACGCACCTTACAAACCTTATTTACCACCGAGGCCGCGCGGCGCACGCGTCAAACCGGCCTGGTTCAGCGCGAGTCGAAGCTGACCGGCCCGCTGATCGTGCTGATTTTGGTGGCTGGCTTTATCCAGCACCCCACGGCCAGCTACAAGATCCTCGCCCAAGTGGCGGTGGATCATGGCGTGTCTGTTACCCGCCAGGCCATCCAGGCGCGCCTGACGGCGGCGGCGGTCGCCTTCTTCCAGGCGCTCTTCCAGCGCAGTCTGGACCTGTTGCAGCAAAGCGTACACTTGCCGATCCCGCTCCTGACCCAGTTCCGCGCCGTCTACCTGCTCGACAGCAGCCAGGTCGCCTTCCCGAAGGGGCTGGCGGAGCAGTATCCCGGCACGGGGGGGACGGCCCGCCGGCCTGCATCAAATGGCAGGTGCTCTGGGAGGTGCTCGCGGGCAACTTGCGCGCTGTGCTCGGCCAGCCCGCCACGCAGTCCGACCAACGGGCCGCTGCCACGCTGCCCGGGCTGGAAGCGGGGAGCTTGCTGCTGTGCGATCTCGGCTATGTTGCCTTGCGTCTCTTGGCCGCTCTCATCGCGCAAGGCGTCTACTTCATCTGTCGCTGGAATCCCCGCTTCGCGGCCTTCACCCCAACAGGCCAGCCGCTGGATCTGCGGGATCACCTGGCGCGGTGCCCGACGGATCTGGTCGAACTGTCGCTCTGGGTGGGGGTGCGGGCGCAGTTGCCGCTGCGGGTGGTCGCCGGCCGGGTGCCGCCCGCCGTCCGGGAGCAACGGCGACGACGCGCGCACGCGACCGAGAAGAAGCGCGGCTTCCAGTATAGCCCGGCGTATTTGCGGCTCTTGGACTGGAACATCTACATTACGAACGTTGCGGAAGCGCAGTTGAGCGGCGCGCAGGTGCGGCTCGTGTATGGGGCGCGCC
>JALYUO010000743.1 GCA_030853735.1 Chloroflexota bacterium | reverse complement strand
GGCGGCAGCAGCGCGTTACTGAGTGAGGTGAGCGCCGGGCCGGACGCAGGGGTGGTGCGGCCCACGGGGCGCGTGCCGACCGAGCCGGTGGAACTGCATTACACGCTGGGTCGCCCAGCCACCGTCGCGGTGCGGGTCGAACCGGCGGCGGGCGGCCCAGCCATCACGCTCCGCACGGGCGAGGCGCTGGGAGCCGGGCCGCACTTTCTGCTGTTTAGTGGCGTGGTACCAACGGATGCCGTGCCCGGAGCGGCGGCGGCCACCGTCGCCCGCGTGCTGCCGGATGGCGCGTACCGCTTCGTCGTGACCGCCGCGGCAGGCAGCGACCAGCAGGAGGCGAGTGGCCTCTTCCGTATCGAGGGCGCGCAGACTACGCCGCCCGCTCTGGCAAACTTGCAGGTCTATCCGGCCAGCATTTCGCCCAACAGCGACGCGATTGACGACGTGGCCGCCATCACCTACCGGCTGCCGCAAACCGGCACCACCTCGGTCACACTGCAAGGAGCCACCGGCGGGCCGATCACCGTGTTGGCTCCCTCGCGCGTGCCTGCCGGCGAACAGCGCGTGGTGTTTAACGGAGCCGATCTGCTGGGCAAGCCGGTGCCGGCGGGGGTCTACACCATCACCGTGCGCGTCGAAGACCGCGCCGGCAACGCCGTCGCCGCGCGCCGCCCCCTGACCGTGACCGACACCGGCACGCCCAATATTGCCCTGCTGTCGGTGAAGATGGACCCGCCGGCGCTGATGCTGGGCGGCAAGCTGCACGTCCGCATGGAAGTGCAAAACAGCGGCACTGTGCCGCTCCGCACGCAAGGCCCGGACTCCGGCTATACTTACAGCACCGCCGACTCCTACAGCAGCATCGCAGGGGGACGCTATGATCAGCAGGCCGGCCTGTGGCGCGTCGGCCTCGACTGGGAGGGTAACGCCGGCGGCGCGCCCTACCGCTACCCCTTCCGTTGGGGCTTCGGCCATACCCTCGCCCCCGGCGAGATCGTGACGATAGACGGCTATGTGACGATCCAGAAGCGCGAGCAGACGATGTGGTTCTTTGCTGGGGCACTGCAAGAGGGGGTCCGCATCGCCCTCGACGGCCTGGGCCGCACGCCGGTGGCGGTAAGCTGGTAGGACGCTAGACGACGCGCGTGAAGCCTGCCGTAGTGAAATGGTGATCAAAGGCAACCGCCTCGCTGATCCCCCGCTGTCGCATCACCGCAAACCTCACCGCATCCACGTAGCTAAAGTCCTGGTCCGCATATTGGCACAGAATGGCTTCGGCTTGCGCTTCAATGGTGGGGTCAGAGTAAATCAAGTGTAACTGAACAATATTTTGTATGTTGTCCAAAAAGGTAATTGCCATGAGGTGACCAATACGCCGACGGATGAGCGAATACGCCTCAGCGATCACTAAATTCGTCGTGATCCAATTAGGCCATTGTTTTAGCAGGTTAGGATAAAACTCAGTAGCAGTAGCATGAAATGGATCTTTTCGGTCAGCTAGAGCTATCCATGCACCTGTGCCTATGAAGATTTCCGTAGCCATGGACGATTATCTTCCTCCTCAAACTCTACAAGGTAGCGGTCGTGATCCGTACCTAAGTTACCGGTGTCGGAAGAAAACATCCCAATAATGCCACGCAGAGGATCTTTATCAGCCATCGGCAAATTACTATTCGCAATCTTAGGTATAGCCGGCAAGCTGGTCACAAAGACATCTACCCCCTGGCGCACGAGATCCGCGACCGAGGTATGCTGCTGTTGCGCTAACGCCTCTAAAATCTGTAGCTGATCTTCCCGCAGATACACTTGCACCGGCTCACGCGCGTAAGTTACCATTGTACAGCCTCCTTGCCGCCATTATAACCGATCTATGCACCTCACAATCGCTACAGTCACTATGAACGGTTTTCTTCCTCTAGGATCTCCACAATATAGCGGTCATGATTGATACTTAAGTCATCCACGCCTGAGTCGATCAGGCCAATCAACTCACGAAACGGATCGTCCCTTGGTTGGTCATTCGACGTGATAGGCAAAGTAGCCATCCTGTGTGTAGAGGCATCGGACGGCGGTTTCAGTCGCCACCTCCGATTGTTCTCATCTACAAACTCTGCGAGATAGCGATCATGGTCATCTCCCGTATCTGTTGTGCCGGACGCAATGATCCCAATCAGATCATATATTTAGGACTTTCGCTTGGCGTGCCTGAGTCAGGCACAAAGTAAGCACTTGTTGGGCAGCACAAGCGAAAGTCCTAATATTGAGTCATCATCTGTGTCATCTGCTGGAGATGCAAGCGGTACATCGCTAATCAGAGTGTCTACTTGCTCACGAATCATATCGGCAACAGAAACGCCACGCTGACCTGCCAACGTATCTGCTCAGAAAAGGGGGGGTAGAGTGCCAGGAGAGCGCCCCGATCAGGCCAGTTTCGTGCCTGCGT
>JALYUO010000035.1 GCA_030853735.1 Chloroflexota bacterium | reverse complement strand
CGAGGGGCGGCAGCATGACGCTGCCGCCCCTCGCTGGGTATTAGGGGCTGGGCGGCGCGGCGCAGGTGCTGGCCCCCGTAGTCACCGCGAGGTAGACGATCTTGGCGATCTGGCCGCGCGTGGCGCTGTTGGCGGGCTGGAAGCTGTGATCGTTGTAGCCACTGATGATGCCGTGGCAGACCGCCGTCTCGATGAACGGGTAGAAGACATTGCTCACCGGCACGTCGGTGAAGCTGGGCGTGGCCGGGTGGCGGAGCGGCCAGCCCGCGCCCACCACGACGATCTTGGTCAGTTGGCCGCGCGTCACGTTGTTGTTCGGGCGGTAGTAGGGTCGCTGCGCCGAGTCGCAGGGTTCGTCGGCCCCAGTCTGCGGGTTGACCCCGCCGCAGGTGTAGCCGCTGACGATGTGATTGACCGCTGCGGTCTCAATCACCACATAGAACACATTGTCGGGCAGCACATCGGTGAAGGTGCGATTGGGCGCGGCCGGCGGGGTAACGAGCGGCAGGGCAAAAGCCAGGGCCACGATCTTCGCCATCTGGCCGCGCGTGGTGTTGTTATACGGCTTGAAGGTGCCGTCGTTATAGCCGCTGATCACGCCGTGGCAGGCCAGATAGTAGACCGGCGTGTAGTAGTATTGCGCCGTGTCAATCACGTCGCTGAAGCGGATGGGGCAGACTGTTGCTGTTGCTGTCGCCGTGATGCCGGCGGGCGGCGTGCTGCTCGGCGTGTGCGTCGCGGGTGGCGGGGGCGGGAAGGGCGTGCCGGTGGTGGTGGCCGTAGTGGTGCTGCTCGGCGGCACATTGGTTTGGGTCACACTCGGCGGCACATTGGTTTGGGTCACACTTGGCGGGACATTAGTCTGAGTCGCGCTGGGCGGCATGGTCGTCGCAGTCACACTTGGCGGCACATTAGTCTGAGTCGCGCTGGGCGGCATGGTCGTCGCAGTCGCGCTCGGCGGCACGTTGGTTAGGCTAGGGGTCACACTGGCTGTATCGGTGGGCACCGCCGTTTGTGTCACCGTGGCGGTTACCGTCCGACTGGTGGTGCCGGTCGCGGTGATCGTCGGGGTCGGGGATCTTGTACCGGTCGGCAAGCACAATGGGCCGTCCCTGTCGCCTGCACAGGCGGTCGGGGTCGCTGTGTTTGTGCTGGTTGGGCTGGGCGTATTGGTCGGCCCCTGCGTCGCGCAGAGCGGGCTGTGGCCGAGGCCCGGCGGACAGGTGGGGGTCAGCGCCACCGTCGCGCTTTGCGTGGGCGTGACCGTGACTGTGGATGTGGCGGTGACGGACGGCGGCACGGCGGTCGCGGTTTGCGTCACAGTCAGTGTGGGCGGCGCAGCGGTTTGCGTGGTGGTCGGGGTACTGGTGCGCGTGGCCGTCTGCGTGGGCAGCGCCGTCGCGGTTTGCGTGGTGGTCGGGGTGACGGTCGGCGTGTCTTGCGGCAGGGTGAAGCTGAACACATACGGCGCGCGGATCTTGATGCCGTCGCCCTGCTGGTTGATCGACACGACATGGTCTACGGTCACGCTGATCAAACCCTGGGGCAACGTGGTGTTGGGCGTGAAGATCAGCGTTTTGCCGGCCGCGTCATGGCTCACGCTACCCGCTACTGGGCTGCCGCCGGCCGTCACGCTGATCGCGTTGGTGTAGGTCAGCGGCGATTCGGGCTGTACATCCCAGTTGAAGGTGACGCTGATGACCGGCGCGGCGCTCACTATCGCCCCGTTGGCAGGGTTGGTGGCGGTGACGATGGCATCGCGCCAGTTTTGCACCGCCTTGTGGTTGTCGTCGGGATTCACGTCGCTGGTGTCATCGAACAGGCGTGTCAGATCGGTCGGGCTGTTGGCAGTGACTGTGGCGACGCGGTTCGTGAAGCCGACGATTGTGCCCCACTCCTCGACGTAGTTGTAATTGCCGCGCGTGTATTTGTATTGGATGGGCGTGCCGTCGGCAATGGGCAGGGTGATCTGCCAGATATGCGAACCGAGCGCGGTTTCGCTCATCTGCGTGGCCGCGTTACCGCCGCAGTAGTTGCAGAGCGGCGGGTCGGGCGATCCACTGATGTAGATGCCGTCGTTGGGGGTCCAGGCCGGCACCTTGACGCGGAAGGTGGTTTGCACGATTTTGGGCTGGACAATGTGCGACACTTCGTTCGAGGCGGGCGAGGCGTTCAACACCGTATCATAGGCCCGCACGACGTAGTAGTACGTCTGCCCGCTGTTCACCGCCGTGTCTACATAGCTGCGGACGGTACTAGTGAGGATCGCTAGGGGCGTAGTGCCCTCCCCACCGGACGTGGTGCCGCGGAACAGATGATATTCGGCCACGGCATCATCGGGGTCGGTCGAGGCGGTCCAACTCACCGTCAGGCTGCTGGCGCTCCAATCAATGCCGGCTACCGGCGCGGTGGGCGCGGTGGTATCAGAGCTGGCGGTAACGGTGAGGAGGCCCGGCATGGTGGTGCCGATGCCGCTCTGGTCGCCATAGGTCCAGGTCTGCCCACCGTCGTCCGAGAAGCGCACGAGATAATCGTAGCTGCCCGGTGTTTCGGCGCGGATGCCGGCTTGATATTCATAGTTGTTGCCGGAGCGCGTGTTATAGCTCATCGGCTTCCAGGTCATGTTCGCGGCGGGCGTGCCCTGCGGTCCCTGGCCGAGTTGGGCCACGATCAAGTTCGGGTCGCCGTTTACGTCGGTGATCCCGGCGATGTAGACTTGGCCGTAAACCGTGGTATAGGTGCTAGTGATCACCTCAGTAATCGTCTTCGGATACTGGACTACCGCGTAGCCGATGGGGAAGACCGGCGTGGCGTTGGCTTCGTTCGAGTTACCGCCTTCGTTGCCCAGGTTATCCAGGGCGCGCACCACGTAGTAATAGTGCGTGCCGTTGACGACCGTGCTATCGGTGTAGGTCGTGCCTGCGGTGGTGCCGACAAAAACGTAGCCGCCGCCCTGCACCGGGCTGCGATAGACATTGTAGCTGGCCGCGCCGCTGACGGCGTTCCAGTTGAGGTTGACTGTGGCGTTGCCCGCGCTGGCGGTCAGGCCGGTCGGCGCGGCGGGGCCGGTGATGACTTGGCCGTTGTTGATGACGAAGATCGCCGCCTGCAAGGGGCCGAGCGTCACGTCCGAGAGATGGCCGCCGGTGGTGGTGGCGGTGTTGGCGGCGTTCAGCGCGTCGGTGAAGGCCACGCCGTTGCGGACATAGCCGGCGGTCGGCACCTGGATCGTCTGGGTCAGCGTTTCGTTGCGGTTGATGACCGTGATGTCCAGCCCGTTGCCCTGGCGCATGGCGTAGGCCAGCGTCTTGTTCGGGTCGTCGGTCAGCAGGAAGGTCAGCTTGCCCTGGCGTAGCGCCGGATTGGCGGCGCGGATGCCGGTCAGTTGGCGATACCAGTCGAACAGCGCGTGATTGCCGGTGGCATCGTAATACTGCGTGTCGCCCGTGTTGATGTAGTTGCCGTTTGCGTCAATAGCCCACGGGAACACGCGGCGGTCATCGGGATCGTCTGCGCCGGTCAGGCCCACTTCGTCGCCGTAATAGACGGTGGGCGAACCGGGCACGGTCATTTGCACGAGCGCGGCAATGCGTTGGCGGGCGGTGCCGGCGGCCACATTGGCGGCGTTGAACTCGCGCGCCTCGCGGTTGTCCTGGCCCGGCGTGAGGCTCCAGAGCGACCGCTTCGTGTCGTGGCTATCAAGCAGCGTCTGGAAGGTGTAGTAGGTCGCGTCGGCGTAGTCTTCGCGCAGCGAGTCCATGCGGTTGGCGAAGGTGGACGGCGGCAGGTTAGGATTGGTCTCTTCGGGGAAGCCTTTGTCGTCTACTGCGCCGAGCAAGCCAAAGACGGCGTTGCGGAAGCGGTAGCCCATGGCTGTGTCGGCCTGATCGCCGTTGGTCAGCGGCAGGTTATCGTACCAGTGCCAGGCTTCGGCGATCAGCGTCTCGTCGGGCCGCACGCCTTTGGTGACGGTCCGCAATTGCTGCCAATAGGCGCTAGGGAACGACGGATCGGTCATCACGTCGAAGCGCCAGCCGGCGATGCCCTGTAGGATGTTGCCGGGATTCAGCCAGTAGCCGGCCACGCTGGTGGTGGGATTAGTGTAGAAATATTGGGCCACCGGCGCATAAGGTTGGGCCGGGTTGGTCGGGTCTTTCTTGCGGATTTCGGGGATCGAGTCGAAGCCCGCCCAGCCGTTGTAGGTCGCTGCGCCGGGGGTGCCGTCATCGCCCGCGCAGGGGCCGCTGCCCGCCGCAGCCGGCGTGAACGCGAACCAGGAGCGATAGGGCGAACTGGGGCTTTCGCACGCGCCCACAGCGGTATAGTGGTGATAGCGGTCGAAGAACGGGCTGTCGGACGAGAGGTGATTGAACACGCCGTCGAGGATGATCTTGATGCCGTGCGCCGTGGCATCGGGCACCAATGTGTTCTGGAAATAGCTGTTGCTGCCGAAGTAGCGGCTGATCGACAGGTAATCGCGCGTGTCGTAACCGTGATTGGAGCCGGACTCGAAGACCGGGTTGAAATAGATGATGGTGATGCCTAGCCGTTGCAGGTAGGCTAGTTTCGCGTCTACGCCTTGCAGGTCGCCGCCGAAATAGTCGCGGCCTTTCGGCCCTTCGGTGCAGGCGGTAGCGGGGTTGACATAATGTGAGCAATAGCCTTCGGGCAACTGGTTCCAGAGGCGGTTCTGGATTTGCGCGTCGGCCGCTGCCTGGATCTGTTCTGGGCTGGGATTGGGCGGCGCGGGGTAATCGTAGCGGAAATCGGTCGGGCTGGGATCGTTGCTAGTGGTGCCGTTGCGGAAGCGATCCGGGAAAATCTGATACATCACGCCGTTTTGCATCCAGGGCACGACCGCGAAGGCCGGGTCTACCGTGTGGATGCGGAAGCCGTTGTCTTCTTCGGTGGCGGTTGCCACGCCGACACCGTCGTAGCGGTTGGCGGTGTCGGCATAATAGGCCGTGGCCGTGCCGTCGCGCACGATGAAGCGGTAATAGGTGGTTCCCAGCGCGTTGGGCGTGTAGCTGCCCTGCCAATAGTCGCAGGTGTAGCCTTGCCCCGTCAGCGCCGCATCGTAGCAATCCACCGTCTGCGCCACCAGGGTCATCGGGGGGCGGGTGTCTTGGCCCACGGCGGTGTCATACAGGCGCAGGTTGACGCTGGTCACGTCGTTGTGGAAGGTGCGGAAGCGCACGGTGACGGCGGTGCCGGGGTTGACCGTGCCGAAGGGCACGCGATAGAGGCTGTTGCGCGAGTCGTGGCCCAGGCCGGCAAACTCCACGTTGTTGTCGTGGCTCGGCGCGCCGCCCAGCACCTGCACGGTGACGGCGTGGCTGGTCGCGTCGAAGGTGATGTGGGCGTGTTGGGCGTTGCCGCTGAGGACAAAGGGCACGTTGCTGTCTGGGTAGCTGACGGTCCAGCTCTCGTTGAGCGGCACCTTGAACTCGTAGCTGCCGGGGATGCCCGTCGGCGTGTCGTAGGTATACACGCCGTCGCCGTCAATATCTTCTAGCCACGATATGAGGCAATCGGCCTGCCAATCAGCGGGGCAGCCGATCTCGCTCTGAAACGAACCGGCGGCGGTGGCGATGGTGGAGTTGATATTGTCGGTGATCCAGTGGCTGGTCTGGTCGAAATAGAAATTGACCGTCGCGCCGCCGGCAGGCACGACCAGCGGGATGTTATCGCCGCCTAGCGTGGCGTGCAAGCCATAGCTGCCCACGTTCCACGAATCGTCAATGACCGCTTTGTACTCATAGCTGCCGGCGGGCAAGGCGGTCTGGAAGCGCCATACGCCGTCGGTTGTGCTGCGCGTCATGTGGGCAGCAGCGCAGTCCTGCTGCCAATCGCTGCAACCGGCGATCAGGTGGCCGAGGCTACCGGCAATGGTCACGGAGTTGGGGTTGTCGAGTGATTTAGGGCGGGTGCTGCCGGCGGGCAGGGTTGCTCCACTGCCGGCGATACTGCCGACCGATTGCGCGGCCTGGCTAGGTATCGTGGCCCAGGCTTGGGCTAGGAGGGTTGCGAGGGCCAACGCG
This sequence comes from Chloroflexota bacterium, assembly GCA_030853735.1. GTDB lineage: Bacteria > Chloroflexota > Chloroflexia > QHBQ01 > JAICKM01 > JAICKM01. The sequence continues at coordinate 340 of JALYUO010000035.1, read as the reverse complement.
ACCAATGCACGGCCAATACGTCGTTTCTGCGCGATCATAAGAAACTCTCTCTCTGAAGTGATGGGGGGGACAGATGCCCGCCGGGTGCGGGAATTACACCCCTGGCCCGGATCCAGGGTGCGCGCAGCGGACGCAGCGAAGAATCTGAACCCCCGCGTGGAGGATTGCCCATCAGATTCCAGGGTGCGCGCTAAATATAACTGCCGAATCCGGCTTCTACTCCGGCACTAGGGCATATCCTAGCGGCAGTGACTCTAATTATAGCCGGATCGCAGCGGAAAGTAAAACAGGAGCAACGGATTCGGGGTATCATCCGATGGCCCGCCTCGCTCCCCCTCTC
>JALYUO010000693.1 GCA_030853735.1 Chloroflexota bacterium | reverse complement strand
ATGGTAGCAGCGCAATCGCGGCCAGGAGGCCGCTCCCACAGTGCGCGATACCTCCTCAACCACGACTGTAGCTGTGATATCTCATACGCCCCCTGCCCCAACGCACAGCCTGCTTGACGGCACCCGGCGCACAGGGTATGATGACGACAAGCACGGTTCGCCTAACTGTGGGAGCGGCCTGTGGGAGCGGCCTGTGGGAGCGGCCTCCTGGCCGCGATAGCCTCGCCCTAGCACCCCATCGCCCAAAGGAGCGCCCAATGGCCGACCCCCCCATCAACGTCACCCGCGCCCACAGCGGCGGCGGGCCCCTGGCAATCGGCGGCAATGTCACCGACAACCGCACGCAAACTATTTTGCCCGCCTACAGCATCCCCAGCGCACACGAGATCCCCGCCCCGCCCGACGACTTTGTGGGGCGGGCGGCGGAGTGCAGTGGCCTGATCGAGACCCTGATCGGGCAGGCCGGGCGCGGCGGCGCGGTCGCGCTGATCCATGGGCTGGGCGGCATGGGCAAGACGGCGCTGGCCGGGCGCGTCGCCTACTTGCTGCGCGGCGCTTTCCCGCGCCAAGTGCGCCTCGATCTGGCCGGGGCCGGCCCGGCGGCCGTCGGGGCCGCCGCCGCGCTGGACAGCGCCATCCGTGCCCTGGGTTACGACCCCCAACTGCCCGTGCCCGACTCCAGCGAGGAACGGCAACGGCTCTACCTCTCGCTCGCCGCCAGCCAACCGACGCTGATCCTGGCCGACAACGCGGCGGGCGTGGCCCAGGTCAAACCGTTGCTGCCGCCGCCCGGCAGCGCGCTGCTCGTCACCAGCCGCCAACGCTTCGCCCTGCCCGGTGCCAACGGCCCCGCCGATGTGGACCTCGCCGGGCTGCCCCCGGCCGACGCGGCGACCCTGCTACAGACGATCTGCCCACGCATTGGCGATCAGGCGGCCGCCCTCGCCAAACTCTGCGGTTGCCTGCCGTTGGCGCTGCGTATCAGCGCGAGTCTGCTCAAAGATCCCATGAAGTCGCTCCCCCGCTACCTGCAAGAATTAGCCGATATCCGCACCCGCCTGCACGCCTTGCGGGATCCCCAGAATCCTGATGATCCCGACTCGAACGTGGCCGCCTCTTTCACCCTCAGCTACGCGGCCCTTGATCCCCTCGCGCAGAGTACATTAGCCCAACTCAGCATCTTCCCCGCGCCCTTCGACGAAGCGGCCGCGACCGCAGTGGTGGCCCTGCCCCCGGATAGCGCCGCCCTCGACGAGATCCTGGCGCTATTACGCTACCGGAGCTTACTAGAAGGCCAACGCGACCAGAACGACACCGCCCACTATAGCCTGCACGATCTGGTGCGCGCTTTCGCCGCCACTCACCTGCCTGCTGCCGACCCCGCCACCCTGCGCTACGCCCAACACTACGCGGCGGTGGCCGAGCAAGCCGAGCGGCTTTACCTGACCAAAGGCCGCACTGCCGCAGGCTTGGCGCTGTTCGACGGCGAACGGTTGCACATAGACACCGGCTGGGCCTGGGCCCGCGCCCAGGCCGATAGCGATGCCGCCGCCGCCCTGCTGCTGGCCTACGCCGATGCGACCGCCTACATCGGCGACCTGCGCTACCACCAGCGCAGCGAGCGCATCCCCCAACTGGAAGCAGGGCTAGAAGCCGCCCGCCGCTTGGGCCGCCGCGACGCAGAAGGCGTGTTCCTGGGCAACCTGGGCATCGCCTACGCGAACCTGGGGGAGGTGCGGCGGGCCATCGGCCTCTACGAGCAGCGGCTAGAGATAGCGCGTGAGATCGGGGACCGGGCGGGCGAGGGCGCGGCGCTGGGCAACCTGGGCATCGCCTACGCGAACCTGGGGGAGGTGCGGCGGGCCATCGGCTACTATGAGCAGCAGTTGGTGATCACCCGCGAGATCGATGATCGGGCGGGTGAAGGCAACGCGCTGGGCAACCTGGGCATCGCCTACGCGGCGGTGGGGGAGGTGCGGCGGGCCATCGGCTACTACGAGCAGCATCTGGCGGTGGCGCGCGAGATCGGGGGCCGGCGGGGCGAGGGCGCGGCGCTGGGCAACCTGGGGGTGGCCTACAAGAACTTGGGGGAGGTGCGGCGGGCCATCGGCCTCTACGAGCAGCGGCTAGAGATAGCGCGTGAGATCGGGGACCGGGCGGGC
>JALYUO010000669.1 GCA_030853735.1 Chloroflexota bacterium | reverse complement strand
CCCCCACGCGCAATGAATTGCGGCCCTACAATCCATTGTGGATTTATCTCCCTGCTACGCCCGTCGTTAGCTCAGGTCGGTCATCATGCGCGCCAACGCTTCGCGCGAGGGGCGCAACTGGTCGCTGGGCAGGTGGACCAGCGGCGTGGGGCCGAGGCGCTGCACCTCGCCCAGAGTCGGGCGGCCTTCATTGATGTAGATCAGGCCGGTGATAAACTCCTGGCCCCGTTCGGCTTCTTCCAGGCGACGCATGGCGTTCAGGCGGTCGGTCGGATCGTAGTCGTCGCCCAGTTTGTGCAGTTGGATGGTCGGCCCCTCGTGTAGTTGGACGTTGATCACTGTGCCGGCTGCGTACTCAACGTTGATCTCTTCAAACTTGGGCACAAAGGTGATGTCGTGCAGCCGCTCCTCGTGCGCTTTGCCGTAGGGATAGCTCTTGGTCGAATCTTCGTGATTATTGAAGGTGACGCAGGGGCTGATGATGTCTAGCACAGCGGTGCCTTTGTAGCTGAAGGCCGCTTTGAGCAGTTCGCGCACCTGCTTGGCATCGCCGGCAAAGCTGCGGGCGATAAAGCCGCAGCCGGCGATCAGGGCTTCCATGCACAGGTCAATCGGTGGCATTTCGTTAGTGCCGGCGTATTTCAACTTCTGGCCCATGTCGGCGGTCGCGCTGAATTGGCCTTTGGTCAGGCCGTACACACCGTTGTTTTCGATGATATAGACCATCGGCACATTGCGGCGCAGCAGGTGCTTGTATTGGCCGAAGCCGATGCTGCCGGTGTCCCCGTCGCCGCTGACCGCCAGCGCCAGCAGATCACAATTGACCGTGGTGGCCCCGGTGACGACTGAAGGCATCCGCCCATGCAGGGCGTTGAAGCCGTGCGAGCGGTTCAGGAAGTAGGCGGGCGATTTGCTGGAACAGCCGATGCCGCTCATCTTGATGATGCGGTGCGGCGGCAGCGATAGCTCATAGGCGACGGCCATGATCTGCGACGAAATCGAATCGTGGCCGCAGCCCTGGCAGAGCGTGGAGGGGTTGCCCTTGTAGTCGCCTTTCTCCAGCCCGATCAGGTTGACCTTCGCGCCGGGAGCCGGGGCGGCGGGCGGGTTAGCTGTTGTGACCATTACGGTGTCCTTTCTGTTCCTGCTCCAGGATCGCTTCGGTGACGAAGCGGGCGGTGAGCGGCAGCCCGTCGCAATGGGCGACGCTGCGGAGCTGGGCGGCGTGTTCGGGGCAGTGCAGTTGCAGCAGTTGGCGCATCTGGCCGTCGAAGTTGAGTTCGACGACATACACCACTTCATGTGCGGCGATAAACTCGCGCACCGTCTCGTTCAAGGGCAAGGCGCGCAACCGCATATAGCTGGTCTCGATGCCGGCGGCGCGCAAGCGGTCACGGCTTTCGACAATGGTGGGATCCACTGAGCCATAGGCGATCAGGCCGACCCGTGCGCCCGGCTGCTGGTCCACCACTGGACCGGGCACCAGGCCACGCGCCGTGTCGTGCTTCTTGAACAGGCGGGCTAGGTTTTGTTCCCAATCTTCGGGCCGTTCGCTGTAGACGGCGCGGTCGTTGTGGCCGGTGCCGCGGGTGAAGTAGGCTGCGCCGAGGGCGGGATTGCCCGGCAGTGTGCGATAGGGGATGCCGTCACCGTCCACATCGCGGTAGCGGGCAAACTCGCCCGCCGCTTTGACCCCCGCCGCATCCAGCACCTTGCCGCGATCCATCGGCTTGTCGGGATACTCAAATGGTTCGGTCATCCAAAAGTTCATGCCCAGGTCAAGATCGCTGAGGACGAAGACGGGGGTTTGCAGGCGTTCGGCCAGGTCGAAGGCTTCCCAGCCAAAGCGGAAGCACTCGGCGACCGAACCGGGCAGCAGGCACACTTGGCGCGTGTCGCCGTGGCCCAGGAAATAGACCGGCAGCACATCGCCTTGCGACACGCGGGTGGGCAGCCCGGTAGACGGCCCCATCCGCATAATGTCCCAGATGACGGCGGGGATTTCGGCGAAAAAGCCCATGCCGGCAAACTCGGTCATCAGCGAGATGCCGGGGCCGCTAGTGGCGGTCATGGCGCGCGCGCCGGCCCAGCCCGCGCCCAACACCATGCCGATGGCCGCCAGTTCGTCTTCCGACTGCACGATGGCATACGTTGCCTCGCCGGTGGCCTCGTCACGGCGCAGATAAGCCAGATATTCGGTCAGCGCATCAAAGACGCTGGTGGAGGGCGTGATCGGATACCATGCGCCGAAGGTCACACCGCCGAACACCGCGCCCAACGCCGCCGCCGAGTTGCCGTCAATGAGCAACTTGCCGGTGGTGCCGTTCATGCGCTCGACGCGGAAGGGGATCGTTTCTTTCATGTTTTCGCGGGTGTAGGCGGCGGCGGCTTCCACCACGCCAAAGTTCAGCGCGACAGCTTTGGCCTTCCCCTTAAAATGATGCGAGAGGGCATCGTTGATTTCCGCCAGTTCAATACCTAACAATTCTGCCACGGCACCGACATAGACCATATTTGCCATATAGTCCAGCAACTTGGTATCGGCCCCAGAGTTCTTTGCCATTTCTTTGGCCGGCAGCGCGCAATAGACCACGTCATCGCGGCGGGCCGCGAAGCGAATGTCATTGCGATAGATGCACACGCCGCCGCTCGGCATCGCGGCTAAGTCGGACTCCGCTGTGGTCGGGTTAAAGGCAATCAGAATCTCCGTCTTTTCGCGCCGCGCCGTGTAGCCGTCTTTGCTAACCCGGATGGTGTACCAAGTGGGCAGGCCCGAAATATTGGACGGGAATAGGTTTTTGCCCGTGACGGGAATGCCCATCTTGAACAACGCCCGCAGCAACGTCGCATTGGCCGTCTGGCTGCCGGAGCCGTTGACGGTGGCGGCGACCAGCGCGAAATCGTTGACGTTTTCCGGGCACTCGCGCTCCGGGGCGGGTTGGGGTCGTGTCGCCACGTCCACCGTGCTTACCATGAGAATCTACCTCCTTGTAGATGGAACCATTGTTGCCCACTGCCACCGATCTTTAGCCGGGCCGACAGTGGGGTTCGCAACTACTATTATACACCCAAACCGCTCCGGCGCGCATCCCCTGCCGGGTCACTTCAGCCGGGCGTGATCATATCGGCGGGATCGATCAGCGGCTCGTCGTCCTCGCTTGCGCTGTCGCGCGGGTCGCCGGCGGGCACGCTGTCGCCGACGAGATTGGCCGGCCCGCTCACCGGCGGCTGCACCGGCGTGACCTGCTCTTCGGTGGCACCCATGCTGTCGCTTTGCGTGGCGCTGTCGGTGGGCAGTGGGTCGCCCTGATGGGTCACGCCGGTTTGCTGTAGATCGCGGCGCACGGCGGGTGGTTGTACTTCGGGCGAGGCGGGGGTGGCTTTTTGGTCGCTCACGCGGGTTCCTCCTGTGGGTGAAAGGGCTGGCTTTTGCACCGCAACGGCGCAAAGAACGCAATGTTCGCGCGTAACCTTGTGTGGTCTATGCCTATTATAAACGGAATGGGAAGGGATTGTGGTATGCCGTGGGATCTGCTTTCGCCGGGCTATTGGGGGCGTAGTAGCGGGGCAAAAATCTCCACGCAATCTGACCGAGAAAACTATTGCTTATTGACAGGATCATGCGCTATAATAGCCCCGTAGTCACGGCACGCCATTGCAACCGGAGCGATCATGGCCGACAGCAGCGAGGGACAGCAAACCGAGCGCAAAGCCCCCGACCACCACGCGGCGGGGCCGCAAGTGGCTGCTCCGGTGCTGGAGCGCGCAGCCGGCCTGGACAGCCCTGGGCTGCTCGGCGTGGGATCTTCGCTGACTGAGCGGCTGGCCGGCGCGCAAGGGCGCGGCAATGGGCCGGTGCGCCAAGCGGCCCTCCAGCGAATGCAACGCACCCACGGCAACCGCGCGGTGCAACGCTTCCTCCAGAGCCATAGCGCGCCGGCGGCTCCGGTCACGATCCAGCGCACTGCCGCCACTGCCGATCCCCCCGCCACTGTTGATGCCGACACGGAAGCCGCGCCGGAAAGCGAAGCGCCCGCCGGTCCCGACCCCGAAGCGCAGGCCGAACTGGCCCAATTGGGCGCGGGCGTGGGCGACTATAGTGGCGGGGGCGGCGGCGGCGGGGGAGCGGTGCCCGCTCCGCCCAAACCGGCGGCTCCGCCCGATGTGTCGAACGCCGAACCCGCCGCCGCACTGGGCAGCCTGAGCGCGCTGCCGCCGGTGGCGCTGGCAAACTCGCTAGGCAGTGTGGGCGGCGCGATCAACCATACGGTGGGCAAAGAGCAGGCGGACCTAGCCGCCAACCCACCGCAACTGGAACGACCGGGCGGGCCACCGACTGCCGCC
>JALYUO010000619.1 GCA_030853735.1 Chloroflexota bacterium | reverse complement strand
GCTTTATAGACCGGCTGCACGGTGAAATCGGGGTCGGCCAAGCGGAAGTAATACTCAGCTTTGTCGGGCGGAATGTCGCCCACCTGGCGCAAATACCAGATGAAGAACACCCCCGACCAGGGCCAATGGTCCAGGCCGTATTGGATGCCGTCCACCGTCCACTGGGCCTGGGTGTCCGGCTCCACGCGCCGCCAATGCAGTTGCTCTTCTGGCGTGAGCGTGGTCGGCGCGGCGTTCCAGCCGTACTCGTTGAACCAGACGGCCTTGTTGCTGTCGCCGTGCGCCACCATCACATCATGCAGCAACTCCACGCGGCGGAAGTTCAGCTTGTCTTTCGCGGGCGGGTCGGCGGGCGGCAAGTCGAGGCCGTAGGCGTTAGCCGAGAGGATGTCGAAAAACTCTTTGGCCCCCGCTTTGTACATCTGGTCCCAGTAATCAAGTTCGTTGAGGTTGCCCGCCGTCGCCAGATTCTCCAGCGTGATCGCCATTGGCGCGCTGAGGATGACCACGCTGGGGTCGGCGGCTTTGGCGCGCTGATAGACCGTTTTGAGCATTAAGGTGTAGGCGGCGGGGTCTACTTGGCCGCCGGACTTCCATTCGTAAGCCAGATTGGGTTCGTTCCAGACCTGCACATAGCCGACGCGGCCTTTGTAGTGATCCAACAGCGCGACGATAAAATCGGCCAAATCGCCGTAGTTTTTCGGCGCATCATTCGCCTTGCTGCCGCCTTCGCGGGCCCAGTCGGGGGCGAACGACACACGGGCGACCACCTGTAGCCCGCGATCTGCCGCCTGCTGGACAATGGCATCGTATTTGTCCCAGGCGCTCTTTTCCGCGCCGTTGCGCCGATCGGTAAAATCGCCCTTGCCGCCGATCTCGATGTCGCTCCAGGCAAAGTCTTGTTTGATCCAGCCCAGATGGGCCTCGGCGGCCAGATCCAGCGTCTTGGTCACTTTGACCGCCTCAACCTCTTTGTGCAGGAACACATTGGCCCCATAAGGGTTGACGGCGGTGTGCGGGATGGTGCCGCGTGGCCCGGCTTGTGCGCTGCTGGGCGCGGCGGGGGCCAGCGTGAGGCTGACCACCAGCGCCAGCAGGGCTATGCACCCCACGCGGCGACCAGCTAGTAGGCGGCTAGTATTCAATCGTTTGCTCCTCTCTGGTGTGGTCCCTGCCCAAGCTGCGGCGCAGGGCGCCGGCGGGCAACGTCAGGATACACCATCAGGCGGTGGCGTGCAAGCCAGTTGAGTACGCTGGCGCGGGCGACCGGCCAGCATCGCGCCTCAGCGATCTGGCTGGGATGCGGATAGGCGGGTGCGGCGGAACTGTGACCGGTGGTAACAATCATTGTCTGTACCTCTTTGGGTGGGTTACGCCGTGGCTGGTGCGCGCTGTTCAGTGGTGCCGGATGGGGCCATATTTTTACCGCTATATATATACATAATCGAAAGGGGGTCAGAGGACATTGCTCAAAATCGGCGCGATCTTATGAAACGGCCTCGGAAGAGCGCCCCACACGCTCGTGACTATGAATCTTGGCACCGGGTTGCTGGGCCGAGGTATGTCGAAGTCATTTGCGTTATACTAGGGGCAGCCCCCAGCGGGCCTCGTTCGGCACGCAACTCGGCCGGGTCGTACTTCGAGGTGCTGTGGGAAATATCGCGTCGCGACCAACTGAACCTGCCCCATGATACGGTACCAGGGAGGATTCCATGGGCTATACACACAGCATTATCGCCACCAGGCTGCTGGTCTTGGGACTGGGACTGGGGCTGCTCCTGCCGGCGGCCCCTACCGTGCAGGCCGCGCGGCTCGACTATGCCAAACGCTGGCTCCACGGCGTACCGTGCCGCGTGCCCTGCTGGGAAGGCGTGACTCCCGGCCAGAGCACGGAGCACGGCACATTGCGTATTCTGCGCGGCAGCCCCGCCGTGGTACCTGGTAGCGGCAAGGAAGAGGGGCCCTTCGAGAGCGACACGGCGACTATTGCTTGGGATGGGGTGGGTGCGCTGGAGCGGGGGTATGCCTATTTCGACATCAACTCCGCCGAGCCGATCATTGACGAGATCCACCTGTTGTACAGCGATGCACCCGGCACCCCTGACGCGCTCACCCTCCAGGAAGTGATGCAAGCCTACGGTCCGCCCACGCATATCGACGCGCTGGCGGACCTGGCGAGCGGCCCCTTCTACATCGTCTATTTCGCCTACGCCCCGCTGGGGATGGAATTGGGTATTGAATTGCCCCGTGACACCGGCCCGCCGGTCCTGCACCCTGGCCTGCACATCCGCGAAGTCTCCTTTTACCCGGCACCCCTGAAACTGAATGACTATGATAAATCGTGGACCCCCTGGCAGGGCTTCCACCCGTACGCTTTTTATTGCCAGCCTGCGCCGAACGCGCCCGCAGATGCCTGCCAGGCCACCCCGCGCTCCCAACCGCCTCCGGCCCTCCAGGTTGCCACCTTTGCGTTGCCCCCGCCCCCCCCGAATCCCGACTTTCCCGGCCCGCCACGGAACAGCGACATGCCCGCGATAGTGGCCGGTCCTGACGGCAACCTCTGGTTCAGCGTGTCGCCGGGCGACTGGATCGGGCGCATCAGCCCGGCGGGTGTGTTCACCCGTATCCCGCTGGGCACCGATGTCTGGGGGGCCAGGGGCTTGGCCTTCGCATCAGACGGCAATCTTTGGGCGAACCCGGAGTTTCGACCCCCCTATAAAGGTCCGCCGGCACTCCTGCGGATTAGCCCGGCAAGCCAGGTTGCGAAAGTTCCGATCACGCAAGGGATCTACTCTTACGCGGATATCGTGGCTGGCCCCGACGGCAACTTCTGGGCTGTAGAAGGCGATCAGATTATGCGTATTACTCCAGGAGGCGATGTTAAACAACTCCCCCTCGGAAAGATCTACGACGAAGTTCATGGCATCGCGGCGGGGCCGGATGGTAATATCTGGGTCGTCACCCAGACCGATGATCCGATCAAGCGGATCACGCCCGACGGGGTGATTACCCGCTTCGCGCTGCCCGGTCCCGACCGGGGTCCGGCGGGCATCACCGCCGGGCCGGACGGCGCGCTCTGGTTTACCGAAGGGAGCGGCAATCGGATCGGCCGGATCACGCCGGCGGGGGCCATTACTGAGTTCCCGCTGCCCTACTCCGGCAGCGATCCCCAGGCGATCATCACCGGGCCGGATGGGGCACTCTGGTTCACCGAGCGCCAGCCTAATTACATTGGGCGAATCACTCTGGAGGGCGCGATCAGCGAGTACCAGGTGCCGATCGCGCGGAGCGCCCCCGCAGCCCTGGTGGCGGGCCTCGACGGCGCGATCTGGTTCACCGACCCCGGCCTGAACCGGATCGGGCGGTTTGCCGTGCCGCCGGTCCTGGTGCCCGGACCGCCCCCCGGTATGCCACGTACCGGCGCGGCGGGGGCTTGGCCCAGCCTGGAGGTCGGGGGCCTGTTGGCCCTACTTGCCGGGGTGGCCCTGCGGCGGCGCGGTCGCCAGCGCCCTGCTGTTGCGCCACCGGCGATCTAAATGGAACCTACGGAAATTTCGTACCAATGAGAAATACCGCCGAGACCAGACACGCAACCCGAAGCCAAAGCAACGGGACCGCCGCGGTTGGTTGCCCCGTCGAATCCCATTCCGGCATTTATGTGCTTGGCCGGGTGGCTGATCTCATTGGTACGAAATTTACATCCGTTAGCGTGTTGTGGTGGGTGGATAGTTTGTACACTCGTATCTTGCTGCTTCGGTTGCCTTGGCAGTACCGCAAGGGCCGGAGCACCCAAATAATTTTGAAGTCCCCCCGGTGCAACTCAAAGGCTAACGCAGTGCAACTGAAAGCCTGATGTAGTGCAATTCAAAGCCTGACGTGACACTGCGCGGGTGGGTCGGCGCGATCTTGGATGAAATCGGAGCGGTTCCGCGCACGCCGTGCGCTACTACACCGCCGTGCGGGTTGCGGGCGCGTGCAAGGATGCGCTGCTCGGATGGGCAGCGTTTCGTAGGAACGGAACCGGTACGGGGCAGACGGTTGTGTCGGGGGGCGGATTCTGGTATAATTGGGCTGTGAGCAAGGAGCGAGATGAGGCCCGGCGCGACCTAACGGTGAATCGCAAGGCGTTCCACGACTACAGCATCGAAGAAACCCTGGAGGCCGGCCTGGTCTTGCTGGGATCGGAGATCAAGTCGTTGCGCGCAGGCAAAGCCAACCTGCGCGAAGCCTATGTGCGGGTCGAGAACTACGAGGCTTGGCTGCTCAATGCTCACATCGGCATCTATGCTCAGGGGGGCACGCACTTTAACCATGAGCCGTTACGCCGGCGCAAGTTGTTGCTGCACAGCAATCAGATCATGTACCTGCGCGCGCAAGTCGCGCAAAAGGGACTGACCCTGGTGCCGATCCGCATCTACTTGGCGCGCGGCAAAGCCAAGCTGGAAGTCGCGGTGGCGCGCGGCAAAAAGCTTTATGATAAGCGCGACGCTTTGGCCGAGCGCGATGCCCAGCGCGACATTGACCGCGCCGTGCGGGGCAAGTTGTGACGAGTGTTTAGTGTTTAGTGTTTAGTGTTGACATTGTCACTCTCCCACTTGGGGCTGCATGGCTTCGACAGGGGGTAAAGTTAGGTGATTGCAAGCCGAGGTGCTCATCCTCGTTAAACGGGGCAAAACAACAACAGCCAATCAGCCTGTTGCTCTCGCTGCCTAAGTAATTAGCTCCAGCGACGTTCGCCTGTTCTTTTCCTAGTAGAACAGATCCGAGCGTCATGAACTAGGATGCGGTTGCGGGGACTGCCTGATAAGCGCGACCAAAGACCATCGGGCTGGCGACCCGGCACTTCGTCTGTAGAGTGCCGGGGAGTGACTCAAATAAATGCAGACTACGCTTGTAGTAGATTATCGGCTGAACCTTTTGGACAGGGGTTCGATTCCCCTCAGCTCCACCATAAGATCCACGCTCAGGAGCGCCGGCTCGTCCCAGGACACGGCGCTCCTGCTGCGTTTTCGTTCCGCTTCGGTAATCCCACACTAATCCCTTACCCGGCAGTGGGGGATTAGTGTGGGATTAAGTACGGGATTATCAACAGGAGAGTTGTCCATTCAAGATTTGACTATTATACTTATTCAACTTATGATCTTGTCATTCTGAGTAGTCCGACCCGCCCTATGTGTCAGGTTGGCTAGTGTTGTAGCAGCGCACGGCGTGCGCGGGACCGTCGGTAGCAATGTTGGGCAGCGTGACACATAGGGCGGGTCGGACTACTGAGCGCAGCGAAGAATCCCTCGCTATAATCCCGCCATAATCCCGCCACACGTACCGCAGTGACGGCAACCATCGTCATCAGGCCCAAGGAGGCACCCCAACCATGATCACTGCCGAGCGCTTTGCCGAGGGCATAACATTTGCCGTGTATGTGGATACGATGCAGGAGAACCGCGCGGCATTTGCGGCGGCGTTCGCAGCGTTTGCTTTGCGCCCACAGGACCATGCGGCCCTGCAAACGGTGGCGAGGTCGCTCCGTGTGCTGGTGCTGACGGAAGATTGGTGCGGCGACTCGCTGCTCTACTTGCCGGTGGTGGGGCGGATGGCTGCGGATGCGGGGTGGGCGCTGCAGTTGTTCCGGCGGGCGGCGACCCCTGATGTGGAGGCCGCGTTCAGCGCGGCGGGGCTGCGGCGAGCGATCCCGACGGTGGTGTTTTACGATGCGGCGATGCAGCCGGTCGCGCACTTTATTGAGCGCCCGGCGCAGGTCACGGCGGATCGCCAAGCCGCCATTGATGCGCTGGCCGCCGCGCAGCCCGAGGTACAGGCCGGCGTACCTAATGCCGCACAATCCCCCGCTGCCCGCCTGATTAC
>JALYUO010000278.1 GCA_030853735.1 Chloroflexota bacterium | reverse complement strand
GGGTATCGCCGAAGGCGGGGACTAGCAGCGGGGTCACGCCCCAGCTCAGGGCCAGTGCCCGCGCCGTCGCCGGGCGGTCGGTGACGGCGATCAGTGCGCCGTGGGGCCGGTATTTGGCGATCAGCCGCGCGCTGGTGCCCGACCGGGTCAGCGTGACGATGGCCGCCGCGCCCAACTCTTCGGCGATGCGGTCGGCGGCTTCGCACAGCACTTCGGTCACAGCGTAGGCATCCGGCGCTACCGGCACCGGCGGCACAGCGGCGGGGCCGGCCAGGGCGCGCATCCGCGCTGTCCAGCCTTCATAGTCAAACACCGTCTCGGCAGCGCGGATAATGCGCGTCATCATCGTCACCGCCGCCAGGGGATACGCGCCGGTCGCCGTTTCGCCCGACAGCATCAGCGCGTCGCTGCCGTCAAGCACCGCGTTGGCGACATCGGTGACTTCGGCGCGCGTCGGGCGCGGTTGGCGGATCATCGAATCAAGCATCTGCGTGGCGGTGATCACCGGCTTGCCGGCCCGGTTCGCTGCCGCGATCAGCCGCTTCTGGATGGCGGGCAAGGCTTCGGGCGGCAACTCCACGCCCAAGTCGCCACGGGCCACCATGATGCCGTCGCTGGCGGCTAGGATCGCGACAAAATCGCGCACCGCGACCGGCTTTTCGATCTTGGCGATGATCGGCACCGGGCGGTCGGTCTGCGCGGCGATCAAGGCGCGAGTGGCGAAGATGTCGGTGGCGCTCCGCACAAACGACAGGGCCACCAAGTCCACTCCTTGCGCCAAGGCAAAGGCCAGGTCGCGGCGGTCTTTGTCGGTCAGCGCGGGCACGCTGAGGGGACGCTCCGGCACGTTGATGCCTTTATGCGCCGTCAGCACGCCGCCGACTTCAACCAAGCACTGGATACGCCCCGCCGCCGTGTCCACCGCCTGCACGCGCAAAGCCAACAAGCCGTCGTCAAGCAAAATGGTGTCGCCGGCAAACACATCGCCGGGCAGCCCCGCGTAGTCCACGGGGATCACAGCGGAGGCCGGCTGTGTCGCCAGCGTCACCGTCGTACCTGTCACCAGCTGCATTCCCGCCGCCGGCAGCGCGCCGACGCGGATGCGTGGCCCTTGCAGGTCGGCCAAGATCGCCAGATGGCGACCCGGCGGCTCGGCGGCCAGCCGACGCAACAGCGCGATGCGCGCGGTGGTCTCCGCGTAGTCGGCGTGCGAAAAGTTGAAGCGCGCCACGCTCATCCCGGCGGCCAGCAACGCCCGCAGCGTCGCTTCATCCCAACAGGCGGGGCCGATGGTCGCCACGATCTTGGTGCGGGCCGGTAGCACAGGCGGTCTCCTCCCCCAAAAGCAGCCACTATGGTATACTTGACTTCTTAACACCGGCTTAACACCGGCTTAACCTATAGAGGAGTGACGATGATCCCGCGCACCACTGCCCCTGATTTTGCCGCAAAACTCGGCGCGGCTGCTGTGCATTTTTACACCGCCAGCGGGGTGGTGTTGGCCTTCCTGGTGGTGTTGGCCGCTATTCGGGGCCGCGTCAGCGATGCGCTTTGGCTGAGTGTCGCGGCGGTGGTGATTGACAGTACCGACGGCGCGCTGGCCCGGCGCTTTCAGGTGCGCGCCACCTTGCCCTGGTTTGACGGCGCGCTACTCGACAACATCGTAGACTATCTGACCTATGTCTTTGCACCCATTATTTTGCTCTATCAAGGCGACTACTTACCAAGCGGGGCGCTGGGCTTGGGCTTGGCCGCGCTGCCGTTGCTGGCCTCCTCCTATCAATTTTGCCGCGTAGATGCGAAAACCGATGACCATTTTTTCCTCGGCTTCCCCAGCTACTGGAACATTGTCGCCTTCTATGCCATCGCCGGCCATGCCGACCCCACAGTGCTGGGCGCGGCCTTGCTGATCTGCTCCGCGCTGGTCTTTGTGCCCATCCGCTACATCTATCCCACGCGCACACGCGCCCTGATGCGCTGGACGCTCGGCCTGGGCAGCCTTTGGGGCATCGCTGTGATCGCCATCCTCAGCCAAATGCCCCACGCCACGCCCTGGCTGGTGAATGCAACGTATCTCTACGTCGTTTATTACGTCCTCGCCAGCCTCTATCTGCACCTGCGCCGGCCGCCCCATGGCAGCATCGCACGGTAAATACCCCCACCCCCACAGGCGACCGCCCAGCGCATCGCTTTTCGCCACCCGCCGGCCGTTCATAAGCCGGGAGTGCGGGTCATCCCGGCAGCCGCTGGGCTGCCGGGATGACGTAGCCCCAACCGGTGTTGGTGAGGTCCCTTGCCGCGACATACGCGGTACGGGGTGCCGGGGGTTGTTGGGTTGCCGGCCCCCGCAATGAATTGCGGCCCTACACTCA
>JALYUO010000564.1 GCA_030853735.1 Chloroflexota bacterium | reverse complement strand
GGGCTATCTGTCCGGTTGGTCCAGGCTGTAGCAGCGCACGACGTGCGCGGGTTCACGGGCCGCCATGTTTGGATCGTGACAAATAAGGCTGGTTAGTCTACTCTGTAGTCTATCAACGGGTTGTTGTCAGGTTCTGGGCCTGCCGCCTGCGGTTCCGCGCAATGAATTGCGCTGCTACAGGCGCGCCCAATATGGCAAAAGCCCGTTGACGCAGTGTGACTGTTTAATCTATCATTATGTCATTCTGAACGCAGTGAAGAATCGGTCGGAGCTATAATAATGCAGCTAATGATCTGGAGAGGCGAGTGGCCCCACCAACTGAGGAGTTTGCACCCCCAGGTGCGAACTCCGAGGGCGGCGCGTCGTTCGCACCTGGGGGTGCGAACTCCTCTTAACTTAGGCGCCAGATCATTAGCTGAATTACTATAGTACCCGCTACCCGCAAGTGTGATCTAGGCGAAGTGAGTCGCTGCTGTTAGGCTGATCAGCGCGGCGGCAGATTCTTCACTGCGTTCAGAATGACAGTATCGCATTTGCAGACGCGGAGCTGGATGGTTACAACTAGGCTATCGCTGTCCCATCGTAACTGGCGCGCAGGGCCGCCATGGCCGCCGCGACCGATTGCTTGGGCGTGTAGACCGCCGAGCCGGCGACCAGCACGCGCGCGCCGGCGGCCACCACCAGTGGTGCGGTTTGCGGGCTGATGCCGCCGTCTACTTCGATCAGTGGATCGAGGCCGCGCTCGTCCAGCATCGCCCGTAGGCGGCGCAGTTTGGGCAGCATACTGGGGATGAAGGCTTGCCCGCCGAAGCCGGGGTTGACGGTCATGATCAGCACCTGATCGACGTATTCCAGGATTTCTTCGAGGGTCGTGAGCGAGGTGGCGGGATTGAGCGCGACCCCCGCCTGCTTGCCCAGCCCTTTGATCTGCTCGACGGTGCGGTGCAAGTGCAGCGTGGCCTCTTGATGCACGATGATCAGGTCGGCCCCGGCTTTGGCAAAGTCGGGAATGTGCAGTTCGGGGCGCACGATCATCAGGTGTGTTTCGATCAGTAGGGGCGTGATGCTGCGGACGGCGGCAACGATGCCCGCGCCCATGCTGATATTGGGCACAAAAGTGCCGTCCATCACATCTATTTGCAGCCGCCGCGCCCCGGCGGCTTCGATCTCACGCACTTGGTCGCCTAGGCGCGTGAAGTCGGCGGAGAGGATCGAGGGGCAAATTTCCACCTGCGTCGGATCGATCATCGGACCACCCCGGTGGCGGCCTGATCGGTGAGCCAGTGCAGTGTGCCGTCGGTGGGCTGGACGCGACTAGCGGGCAGGGCTTCACCCGCGATGGGGTGCAGCACGCGCTGGAGCGCCGCCGCTTTGCCCGCGCCCGCCACGAGAAACACGACATGGGCGGCGTTATTGATCACCGGCAACGTCAGCGTCAGGCGATCCACCGGCGGCGGCAGGCGACCGGGCGGGGTGGCGACGACTAGGCGATCCGTGACTTCGACGGCGGGCTGGCCGGGGAAGAGTGACGCGGTGTGCCCATCGTCGCCCAGGCCCAGCAGGATCAGGTCGAAGCGCGGCAACTGGCCTGCTTCTAGCTTGAAGTGATCGCGCACATCTTGCTCGGCGGCGCGGGCGGCGGCTTCCTCGTCAGGATCGTCAGTCACCATGCGGTGGATGTTGGCGGCGGGCACGGGCACGCGGGACAGTAGCGCATCATAGGCCATGCGATAGTTGCTGTCGGGGTGGTCGGCGGGCACATAGCGTTCGTCGCCCCAGAAAAAGTGGATCAGCGGCCATTGGATACGCTCCCGATAAGCATCCGAAGCCAGCAGTTCGTACATCGCTTTGGGCGTGGAGCCGCCGCCCAGCGCGACGCTCAGGCTACGATATTCCTGCGCGGCCTCGGTCGCCAGGGTGGTAAACAGATCGGCGGCCTGCCGGGCCAGCGCGGCGGCATCGGGGGCCGGCGTGCCCAGTGGGTCATGGGTGGAGTGGGTCTCGTCCATTGGCGGTTCCTTTAGCTACAGATAACACATAGTTGGCCGCACGCAGTGGGCTGTCGCGGGGCGGAGCCCCCTCCCACACGTATCGCAAGTATTTCGGCATTCCCAACGCGGGCGCGGCAGGCAGCGCCCCTACATTCCCGGTGCGGGCGCGGCAAGCAGCGCCCCTACATTCCCGGTGCGGGCGCGGC
>JALYUO010000560.1 GCA_030853735.1 Chloroflexota bacterium | reverse complement strand
CCGGTGAACCGGCGCACCAGGGCGGCGCTATCGGTGGGGATAAAGGGACTGGCCGGCGAGGAGGCCGGGCCGAGGATGTACTGATTGCGCCAGTAACTATAGACATCGGCCACGGCAAACAGGTAGTCCGCCTCGGCCCGCGCCGCGCTGTCGCCAGTCATAATGATCTGATCACGACCGATCACTTGGCCGATGTTGGTGGTAATGATCTGATCACCAGCGATCACGGGGCCGGTGATGGTGGTGCCGAAGAAATTGAGGGAGCCGCCGGCGTTGGGGGGCTGGGCAGGGGGCATCCCAAATTCGGACCGCATCGCGGCGGTTGGCGCTTGCTGCGGTTGGCCGCTCATGCCCGCTCCTCAGCGGGGCCGTCACGCCCCGCACGCCTACTTGTTGCCCAGAGTATAGCACCATCGGCGCACCCACGCAAGGCGCAGGGTGGTCGCCGCAGGGTGATTGCATCTAATTTGGCGGCACCGGAGCTAGGAGCCGGGGCGACTGGAACGCGCCGCTACCGCTACGAAGCCCGCCTACGCGGGCTGGAGCCAGGGCAGATTGTAGATCCGCCGTTTAGGACGAATCCGGTCGCCTCGACCTCCCGGTTCGCCTAGCTCCAGCCCGCGTAGGCGGGCTTCGTAGCGGTAGCGGCGCGTTCCAGTCGCCCGGACCCCGGCTCCTGCGCTAATTTAGATGTAATTGCCCTGCCTCCCATTACCGCCCAAGTAGCGACTACAAGACATGGCGCAGGGTAGCTACTAATCAGAAATCTCTCAGAAAGCTAACAAAAGTCCGCTTGACCGAATGCGGCGAAACCGGCAACGGGAGTGAATCGTTGGGAAGCATAGACACACTACGTCGTGCTATCGTGGAGGAGAGAACCCGATGCCCTTGCTATTGCGCCATCGCCTTGTGGCTGTCCTATGGCTGCTGATCCCTCTACTGGCGGTGCTGCCGAGCGCCCGTCCGGCGACTGCGGCTCCCGTGCCGGCTCCGGCGCAAGCGGTGTTGCCGTTCGATCTGTTCCATTCGTTTCTGTGGGGTGTGGGCACCGAGGCGGATCAGGTGGGCGATACGGCGTGGCTGCATGACACGCCGGCCAAGATCCTGACCTGCTGGTTCAACCGGCCCGCAGACCTGGCGGTGTTCAAGTATTGGCATGATGTGGGGCATATCGCGCGCTGGCAGATGGACGGCTATATTATCCATATCGTGACCTGGGAGCCGCTGCCCAACACCGGCGGCAGCTATCATGTGTCGGCGCAATGGCTCGACGATGTGCAGACGGTGGCGGGCTATTTCGCTGGGCCGCCGGGCCTGCCGCAGCCGCCGACGGTGCTGTGGTCGCTGGCGACCGAGATCCAGACTTTCGGTGAGCCGGACAATGTGTGGAATGATCAGACCGCGCCCTACTACACGCGCCTGCAAGCCAATCTGCTGACGGCCCGCGACCGCATCAAAGCGCGAGCGCCGGGGTCACTGGTCTCGCTCAGTTGGGGCGGCTGGCAAACAGCCTATGACGATCCGGCAGTGGGCGGGGGGCTGAGTATGATTCCGCATTTCGCCGACACGATGCGTCAGATGGACTTTGTGAGCTTCCAGGCGATGGGCAACACGCCCGGCGAAAACGCCGCCGCTATCCGCCGCAACGCCGCCTATTTTCACCAGTACAACCCGCACCTGATGGTGGCCCACTGGAAGCCGGATAATAACGATGTTAATGTGTTGAAGGGCGATCTGGCCGCATTCTCCCAGCCGGGCTTTGTGGCCGAACTGCGGCAAAACGGCGTGTTTGCCATCTCGATGATGGATCAGGCGCTGATCAACCGGCCTGATGTGCTGCCCGCCGCCCAGGATCTGATCCGGCGCACGACCGACCTCAAGTTGCTGCCCAATGTGCTGCCCGCCGGCCCGCAACGCGGCCACCCGGCCTGGACCGCTGTCGGCGCGTTCACCGACACCAGCGACCGGCGTTTCTTCCGCGAGGTCAGCCATTCGCTCGATCACCCGTTCCTCGACTATTGGCAGAGCCACGGCGGGCTGGCGGTGTTCGGCTTCCCACTGGGCGAGGCTTATGAGGAGATCAGCCTGACCGACGGCAAGCCGTACTTGGTGCAATATTTCGAGCGCGAGCGGCTGGAATATCACCCGGAGAACCCACCCGCCTTCCGCATTCAACTGGGCTTGTTGGGTCGCAACCTGACCGCGAATCGGCCCGATGGACCGTTTGCCGGGATCGCTGCGCCGCCGGGCCGCACCTACTTCGCGCCGACCCGCCACAGCGCGGGCGGGGCGTTCCTGGCCTATTGGCAAGGCCACGGCGGGCTGGCCCAATTCGGCTATCCGATCAGCGAGGAATACGATGCGGTCAGCCCCACCGACGGCAAGACTTACCGCACACAATACTTTGAGCGCGCCCGTTTCGAGTGGCACCCCGAATTGCCCGATCCCTATTGGGTCAGCCTGGGCCTGCTGGGTGGCGAGTATCTGCGGAACGCGGGCATTCGCTGAGTGTTGAGTGTTGAGTGTTGAGTGTTGAGTGTTGAGTGTTGAGTGTTGAGTATTGAGGAGTTTGCACCCCCAGGTGCAAACGACGCGCCGCCTCGGAGTTCGCACCTGGGGGTGCAAACTCCTCGCTCATGGTTGTCGCATCACTAGCGGAAAGACAATAGGATCTGCCTGACCGCGCAAAGAGCCGCGCCGTACCCATAGCGGATACAGCGCGGCTCCTAGAGGGCGAAGCGGATCAGGCCGTTACGCCGGCGGGGGCGAGGCGGCTCATGATGCGGCCCATGTTGGCCGGGGCGAAAAACTCCAGCGGCGAGATGCTGCCGACCGCCATGCCGAAGAACTGATCGGTGTCGTCTTGGCTCTGGCGTAGCGCCTGACGTAGCCCCAGCAGTTCGCCGGGCAGCGGGCCGAAGGTTGCGTTCATGCACGCACCGTCCAGCACCGGCATGGCTTCGGCGTTGCGTTGCGCTTCGTAGGCGGCCAGCGCCTCGGCCAGCGGGCGGCGACCGGCCAGCCCCGCATCCACCGCGTCGGCCAGCAATTGCGCGCCGATAAAGGCATCGCTGATGCCGTGCGCCGTCACGGGGTCTTTATGGAAGCCGGCATCGCCGACCAGCGCCCAGCCGGGGCCATAGGGCTTGCGAAGCACATTGGGCAAGTCGGATGTGCCGATCCAGCGCTCGGCGCGCCGGCCGCCGGCTACTCGCTCGGCCAGATTGGGCACGCGGGCCACGGTGCGCGCAAAATTGCCCTCGATGTCGGTGCGGTAGTCGCTAAAGCTATTGATTGGGCCGAAGGTCGCCACACAATGCAGGCCGTCATTGGTGGGGAAGGCCAGCATGGCTTCATCGTCGAAGCGATAGAACTCCACCCCGGCGGTCGCCATATTGTCCCAATAGCTGTAATAGATCCAGGTGAGTGTGGGGCGGCTTTCGATGGCCGGCGCGCCGGCGCAGCGGGCGACGACCGAATGCAACCCATCGGCCCCGATGACGATGGACGCGCGCTCCTCAACCGGTGCGCCGCCGTGGCTGCGCCCGCGCACGCCCACCACTTGATCGCCGTCCCACAGCAGATCCTGCACGGCGAACTCTTCGCGCAGTTCGGCCCCCGCCCCCACGGCGGCATCCACCAGGATCTGATCCAGATACTTGCGGCGCGGCGCATAGAGGCCGGCGATGCCGTCGGGCAGGGGCAGGTTGCCGGTCAGGTTGAAGTCGCCCATGAACTGACTGAACTGGGTGATCGGCGGGCAGCCGGTGGCGATCACTTTGTCGAGCAAGCCCCAGCTCTGTAGGTGCGCGACGGCCGGGTAGAGCAGCGCATGGTTGCGGAAAATGTCGCTGGGGAAGCTGCCCCGTTCTAGCAATAGCACGCGGTAGCCGCGCTGGGCCAGTAACATGGCTGTCGGGGAACCCGCGCAGCGTGCGCCGACCACAATGGCATCGTACATGGTAGCAAATCCTCCCGGAAACTAAAAGGGTTGAGTAAGTTAGCTGAGGCTGGGGTTTCTGTCGTTGTCCCCGTGCTTTGCCTCGGACATACAGAGAATGCCTCCAGCCCAGCAAGGTTATCGGTGGCGACCCACTTTGGGGCCAATGTCCCGACCGCTCCATCCTTATGGCCGCAGTCATAGGGGACAATTGCCGCGCCGCGGCACGCATTTTTCTCACCACAAAGGCACAAAGAACACGAAGGGCTGGCAAGGTTTAGCGGGCAGTCGCGCCGACCACTGGGCTAAATCTCGCCAACCGCGGTAAACCCTTCGGCATCTATCCAAATCTTCGTGTACTTTGGGTCTTTGTGGTGCAAAATGTCTATGCAGCAGCAGCAGATCGGCGGCTTGATCTTTGCTCAGGCGGGGTGTATGCTGATCGGGAGCAATAGGAGGCACGCGGTTGAGTGATGCAGGGAAGGGACGGGGCGGCTTGCCGACGGTGGGCGCGCTGTTGGGGGGCGCGGCGCTGACCGGGGCGGCGGTGGGCGGCGCGCTGTTGTTGCGGCAGTTTGATGCCTGGGCGTTGGGCCTGATCACGCGCCCAGAGCGGCGCGCCGCCGAGGGCACCCCCGCCGACCACGGGCTAGAGTACGAGGAAATCCGGCTGCGTAGCGAAGACGCAGTGGACCTGTTCGGCTGGTTGATCCCCGGCGCGGGCGGCGCGACCGGCCACCCGACGATCATCCTCGGCCACGGCTTCAGCGATAACTCATCGTCGCTGCTGGGCTTCGCGGCTTGGCTGCACGGCGAAGGTTATAACGTGCTGCTGCTTGATTTTCGCGGTCACGGCCAAAGCGGCGGCGAATGGACCACCGTGGGCTACTTAGAACACCAGGATGTGGCGGCCGGGCTGACCTTTCTGCGCGACCGCGGGCTGACCCAGGTCGGCGTGATGGGCTGGTCGCTGGGGGGGGCGGTAGCCGTGGTTAGTGGCGCGCTCTATCCGGCGCTGGCCGGGGTGATCGCCGACAGCACCTTTGCGCGGCTGGCCTCGCCGTTGGGCCGGGCGGCGCAGATGTCGCTGCACCACCCCGCGTGGCTGGCGACGCTGGAAGGCTTGTATGGCGAACGGCTGGTGGGCCGCTCCTTCGGCTTCAAGCCGGTGGATGCCCGCCCGGTATCGCTGGTGGGCCGCATCAGCCCGCGCCCACTGCTGCTGATCCATAGTGCGGAAGACCGACTGATCCCGGTTGAGAATAGCCGCCGCCTCTACGCCGCCGCCGGGCAGCCGAAGGAGTTATGGATCACGCCAACCGGCGAACACGCCATTGGCCCCTGGCAGACCGAGCCGGAGGAATATCGCCGCCGCGTGCTGGGCTTCTGGCAGTGCGTGTTTGGGGAGCGGTAGCCCGATGCCGACCGCTGATCCTGCTGCCCCTGCCCCAGCGCGCTATGCCGGCGACCCCAGCCCTTTCTTCTTTCCCGGTAGCGCGCAGATCGGCGTGCTGCTCATCCACGGTTGGAGCGGCTCGCCCGCCGAGATGCGCGGCATGGGCGAATACTTAGCCGCGCAGGGGGCGACCGTGCGCGGCATTCTGTTGCCCGGCCACGGTACGCAGCCCGAAGCCCTGTTCCGCACCAATTGGACCGATTGGGCGGCCGCCTGCGGTCAAGCCATGGCTGATCTGCGCCGTCGTTGTGATCGGGTGTTCGTGGCCGGGCTTTCGATGGGCGGCCTGCTGGCGCTCTACACCGGCGCGACGACTCGCCCGCCGCCTGCCGGGGTGATTGCGATGGGCGCGCCGATCTACTTCCACAACTGGCGCGTTCGTGCGTTACCGGTGCTGAAACATTTCGTGCGCTGGCACACCAAAGGCCCGTCTGACATTCAGGATCAGGCGGCGTTGGCGCGGCTCTGGCACTATCCGCGCCTGCCGACGCACTCGATCCACCAGATGGCAGTGCTGTCGGCCCAGGCGCGGCGCGTGCTGCCCACGCTCACCGCGCCGTTGCTGATCATGCAAGGGCGGCACGATCACGCGGTTGACCCCGGCTGCGCGGCCTATATCGCCGCCCACGCCGGCAGCACCGCGCCGGAGATCGTCTACTTCGAGCGGTCGGGCCACGCGATCACTGAGGACCAGGAGCGGGCAGCGGTCTGGGCACAGGCTTGGGCGTTCATGCAGGCGCACGCACGGGACGAGGTGGAGGCAGCGGGCGATGTGGGGGCAGCAGCGGGCGATGTGGGGGCACCGGGCGACTAAAGTCGCGGCTACAGCTACGAAGCCCGCCTGCGCGGGCTGGAGGGTTGGTTGCCTGCTGATCGTGCTGCCGGCCCTGGTGCTGGTTGGCGGGGCGCTGTGGGCGGCGCTGGCGCAGCCGTTGCCGGGGGAGCTGATCTATCCGGGGGCGGTGCCGAGTGGCGGGCCGGATGCGGGGTTGCTGGGCTTGTATGGTAGTTATGAGACCCCCGACAGTGTCGATCAAGTGACGGCGTGGTACGCGCAACACGGCCTGCCGGGCACGCCGACCACGCTGGGCGGCACGCTGGCGAGCGTGAGCGGCAGTCGGGGCCAGGCTACGCGCCTGCCTATTCCGGCCACGCGCAACGGTCTGCACTGGGGCCGCGCTCTCGCCTATAGCGCGCTGACGGTAGACGGGCGCACGCTCATCAGCCTTTGGTGTGTGCCCGCCTGCCCGCCGACCGATATGCGGCGCTGGGTGCTGACGGTGGGGCCGTGAGCCGTGGGCCGTGAGCCGGGGGCGGTGGGCGGTGGGCGGTGGGCCGGGGGCGGGGTACGTTGCAGCGCCACAAGCCTGACATCCGTGCATAACGCGGGGTGCGTGTAGGGCCGCAATTCATTGCGGTCCTACACGCGCTTGATCCGGCCTACGCACCGGCCTCCTATATCCAGGAGGGTTCCGGCCCCGCAATGAATTGCGGCCCTACAGGCACCCCCCCGCGTTACCCACTAACCGCGCTGAGATATGAGCGGCTGTAAGCCGCAGGCTGCTTGCCGATTTTACCCAACTGCCCTACAATTGAGCCACAGGAACGTGCTGTAATCTGCGCTGCCAAACGCAGCTATTCACCTAATCACCGCCGACTAACGACTGACGACAAAACGGCCCACGGCCCACGGCTCACAGCCCACCGACGGGAGTACCACCATGCGCGAGACCTTTTTACCGTTTGCCTTGCCCGATCTGGATGAAAGCGAGTTTGAGGCTGTCCGCGCCGTGCTGGCGACGGGCTGGATTACCACCGGGCCGACGACGCACCAGTTTGAGGCGGAGTTCGCGGCGCGGGTGGGGGCCAAGCACGCCATCGCGGTCAATTCGGCGACGGCGGCCATGCACCTGGCGCTGGAAGCGATTGGCTTGCAGCGCGGCGACGAAGTGATCACCACGCCCTACACCTTTGCCGCGACCGCCGAGGTGGTGCGCTATTTTGATGCCCGCCCGGTCTTTGTGGATGTGGACCCGCGCTGCCTCAACCTGCGGCCTGATCTGCTGGCCGGCGCGATCACGGAGCGCACCAAAGCCATCATTCCGATCCACATCGCCGGGCTGCCCGCCGAGATGGACGCGATCAACGCCGTGGCCGCCCAGCACGGGCTGGCGGTGATCGAAGATGCCGCGCACGCTTTCCCGACGCGCTATAAAGGGCAGATGATCGGCGCGCTCAGTAGCTTCACCTGTTTCAGCTTCTACGCCACCAAAACGATCACCACCGGCGAAGGCGGCATGATCTGCACCGAGGACGATGCCTGGGCCGAGCGTTGCCGCCTCATGGCCTTGCACGGCATCAGCAAAGATGCTTGGAAGCGCTACACGGCGGAAGGTTCCTGGTATTATGAGATCGTCGCGCCCGGCTATAAGTACAACCTGACCGACGTGGCGGCGGCCATGGGCTTGGCGCAATTGGCGAAAGCCGAGCGCATGGCCGCGCGCCGCCGGGCCATTGCCGCCCGCTATACGGCGGCCTTCGCCGCCCTGCCCGAACTGCAAACGCCGCCCGACCGCAGCGACTGCGAACACGCCTGGCATCTCTATATGCTGCGCCTGCATCTTGATCGCTTGAACATTGGGCGCGGCGCGTTCATCGAAGCCCTGAAAGCGCAGCAGATCGGCTGTAGCGTGCATTTTATCCCGTTGCACCTGCATCCGTACTATCGCGAGACCTATGGCTACCAGCCGGAGGATTTCCCGGTGGCGCTGCATGAATATGAGCGCGAAGTTTCGCTACCGATCTACTCGAAGATGAGCGATAGCGACGTGGACAGTGTGATCGCGGCGGTGCAGGCGACTGTCGCCGCCCACCGAGTCTAAGCCGCGTGCCTGATGCGGCCCTGGTCGCGGCCCATAGCCTGTGGGTGCTGGGCGCGGCCTTGATTCTGGCGGTCACCGGCTACGCATGGTGGCAGGCTGGCCCCGCGCCCGGCACCGCCCACCGTGCCAGGGCCGCGTTGGCCGCGAACGGCTGGGCCTGGCTGGGTGGTCTGCTCGTTTGCCTGGGTGGCGCGTTGACCGCCGGCGGCTGGCCCGAAGCGG
>JALYUO010000546.1 GCA_030853735.1 Chloroflexota bacterium | reverse complement strand
CGCGGCCAGGAGGCCGCTCCCACAGTGGAGGCCGCTTCCACAGTGGAGGCCGCTCCCACAGTTCGCGATCTGCTCTATACGGCGCATGGATCCGAGAACGCATCAACCCTGTGCGCCGGACACGGGGCACCGTGTCGCTACGCTGGGGTTAGGGCGGCGCGGGGTGGGGCAAAACGTGGTATAATAGCCGCCGATAGCAGCGGAGGAGAGCGCGACTTGGCGGTGATCGAACTCAGTCTGATTGTGGTGATGGGCATTGTGGCGGGCGGCTTTGTGGCGCTGGCGCTGGTCGCCCCCCGGCGGGTACAAAATATCTTCGGCATCGGCAGCCTGTTCGGCCTGGTGGGCGGGATTCTGGCGGCGTTGAGCGGCAACCTGCTCTACCGCCTGGGCTGGACCCGCGAAGTGCATTCGCTGTTTCCGACGGTCCTCAATAACCTGTTCGACTTCATCCTGGCCGGCTTTATCGGCTATGCGGTCACGACCTTCTTTGTCCTCTCCTACCGGGTGCAGCCCGACGTGGAGCCGCCGAATGTGGCGCAGGCGCTGGCGGCGCAGGCCGGCCCGGATCGCATCGCGGTGCTGTATTACGTGCCGGGCGAAGCCGCCGAGTATGATGTGCGGGTGGTGGCGCGCAGTTTTGACACGCCGGAATATCCCCAGGCGTTGCCGCCGCCGCTGTTGCGCCCCCTCTATGCGCTCGATCTCAAGCGGAAGTATGCCGCGCTGGGCAGCAGCCCCTACCGCAGCCTGCATTTCAAGCTGGCGCACAAGGTCCAGGAGCGGCTGGGCAAACGCTTCAAGGTGTCCATCGCCTTTTATGACGATACGCCGCTGCTGACTGATGCGGCCGCCGAAGCCTTGCGCGACGGCGCGCGGCGCATGATCCTTTTGCACGTCCGGCTGACCAACCCACCGCCGACCGTGCGCCCGGCGGCGGGCCTGGAGTCGCTGCGGCTGGCGCGTTATGGCGTGCGGTTGAGCGAAACCGTGCCGTTATGGAACTCGGACCTCTTGCCGCGCCTGTTCGTGCGCCGTGCGCTGGCCGCCACTGAGGATCTGGACCGGGCGACTGTGGGCTTGCTGCTCATCGGCCAGGGCCACCCGGCGGTCCGCCGCAGCTCCGCCGGGGGCGCGGAGAACGGGGCGTTCCAGCGGCAAAACCAGGAGTTGGCCTTCCAGAAGCGGGTGCGCCAGGCGCTGATCCGCGCCGGGTTCAGCGACGACAAGGTGGTGGCGACCTGGCTGCGCTGGCAGCACCCGACGCTGGAAGCCGCCTACGCGCAACTGGTGGCCGAGGGCTGTAGCCCCATCTTCTGGATCGGCACAGGGCTGATCACGGATGGGGTCACTACGCTGTACGACATCCCGCACCGCTTTGCCGCGCCGGTCGCGCAGGCGGGCGTGGCGGTGACGGCGCTCGGTCCCTGGAACGATGATGATCTGGTGGCCGAAGCCCTGACGGAGCGCGTGAAAGCCGCCGCCGACTAAGGCCGAAAGCCCAGCCGCCCCGACCCAGTGGATCGAGGCGACTTTTATAAGGGAGCCGGAGCGCGTAGCCTAGCAGCCTGTCGGAGAGAAACCAACCGGCCCTATTTTCGACTGTTTTGGCCCCGTAAGTGGGGTGAGATCGTTGCTTTTCGGACTAAAAACAGCCTCTAGTGGGGAGAAATTTGGTCAAAATCGTTCTCTCCGACAGGCTGCTAGACGGGGGGGCGCTTGGGCAGGGCGACTTTGGCGGCGCGGCGCAGGGTGCGGCTGACGCGCGCGAGACGCGCTTGGCGTAGCTGTTCGGCACCGGCGAGCCAATCCCCCTGGATCTGGCGGCTTCGTTGTTCCAATGTGTAGAGATTATCGTTCACGGTATTTCTCGCTTTCTGAGCGGCTGGTGGGCCGCTGTGTTAGGCATTCGTTTGTGTTTACTGAGTAATTGTACTACTTACTCATCTATGGCGCATCGGAAGGGAGGCTGAACTGTGGTCGGGCGTTCGCCCCCTGTCTGCATCCACCCTGCGACTGAGGCGCGGCTCCATCTGGAGATGTAGTCGATCCGACGCAGGGCGGAGTTCTGAGCTCTGAGCTCTGAGTTCTGAATTATGGGGCTTGGGCGGGCGGAATGCGGAGTGTGCGTCAGGCTGTGGCGCGCCGCCCGCCCCTCACCCCCCAACCCCCTCTCCCCTGCGGAGGAGAGGGGGCGGCTGCTGGATGATCCCACCGGCCACTCACAAAACAAGAGAGCCGGCCCCTGATAGGGGCCGACTCTTCAGCGTATTCCGCATTCCGCATTCCGCATTCCGCAATCAGAAGGCCGGCTCTTCGCCGCGCTCTTG
This sequence comes from Chloroflexota bacterium, assembly GCA_030853735.1. Lineage (GTDB taxonomy): Bacteria > Chloroflexota > Chloroflexia > QHBQ01 > JAICKM01 > JAICKM01. The sequence continues at coordinate 201 of JALYUO010000546.1, read as the reverse complement.
CGTGCGTTGGGTGAGGCGTTCGATCACTTTGGCGGCACGACCGCGCGGCAGGTCGCTGAGGGCGGCGATTTTGACGGAGCGCAGCAGCTCGCTTTCGGTCATGCCGGCGCGGGGCAAGAGGGTGCGGATCTGGCGCTGCTGCTGCTCGGTGGCCCCGTCCTCGCCGTCGCCGGTGGGCGCAGCAGACGCGGACCGTTCGGC
>JALYUO010000540.1 GCA_030853735.1 Chloroflexota bacterium | reverse complement strand
TCCGCGCCCTAAGCCCGCAGACGTGAGAACGCATAAGCCCTGTCCTGGACGGTGTGGGGCTTGACAGCAATGGGTCGGCGGCGGATAATGAGCCTGTTTGTACACCCGCAAGCCACCCGCAGCACCGTCCAAACGACCATTAGGGGAGATCCCATGTCCGAAGCCACCGCCGAACACAACCGCCTGGCCGACCACGCGGCGCGCCGCGCCGACTGGCGACACTGGGGGCCGTATGTCAGCGACCGCGCCTGGGGCACCGTGCGCGAAGACTACAGCGCCGACGGCTCGGCCTGGACCTACTTTCCGCACGATCACGCCCGCAGTCGCACCTATCGCTGGGGCGAAGATGGGCTGGCCGGCATCTGCGACCGCCAGGGGCTGCTCAACTTCGCGCTGACGCTGTGGAACGGGCGTGACCCCATCCTCAAAGAGCGGCTGTTCGGTCTGAGTGGGCCGGAAGGCAACCACGGCGAAGATGTCAAAGAGTATTACTTCTACCTCGATAATATGCCCACCCACTCCTATATGCGGATGCTCTATAAGTATCCGCAGGCCGCCTACCCCTATGGCGAACTACTGGCCGCGAACAGCCAACGCGGGCGCGACGCGGGGGAATATGAGCTGATCGACACCGGCGTGTTTGCCGATAGCCGCTATTACGATGTCGAAGTGGAATATGCCAAAGCCGCGACCGATGACTTGCTGATCCGCCTCACCATCACGAATCGTGGGCCGGAGCAGCAAACCGTGCATCTGCTGCCCACGCTGTGGTTCCGCAACACCTGGGCCTGGGGCTACGACGCGACGCGCCCGCAGATCCGCCGCCTGGGCGCGGGGCACACCTGGCAGGGGCTGGAAGCCGCGCATCACACGCTGGGCACCTACTGGCTCTATGCCGAAGACGTTGCCGGCCCACCTGATCTGCTGTTCACCGAGAACGAGACCAACACTGCCCGGCTCTACGGCAGCCCCAACGCCACGCCTTATGTCAAAGACAGCTTCCACCGCTTGCTGGTGGACGGCGAGGCGGGCGCGATCAACCCGGCGCAAACGGGCACCAAAGCAGCGGCCCACTACACCCTGACGCTGGGCGCGGGCGAGTCGCAGCAAATCCGCCTGCGCCTGACGGCGATGCAGCATGACCGCCCACTGGAACACAGCTTCGACACCATCTTTGCCGCCCGCCAGCGCGAAGCCGATGCTTTTTACGCCGCCGTGCAAGCGCCCGGTTTGGGCGACGATGAGCGCATGATCCAGCGCCAAGCGTTGGCCGGAATGCTGTGGTGCAAGCAACTCTATTACTACGATGTGGAGCAGTGGGCCAACGGCGATCCGGCCTTCCCGCCACCACCCGAAGGCCATCGCCACGGGCGCAACACCGACTGGTGCCACCTGACCGCGTTTGATGTGATCTCGATGCCCGACAAATGGGAGTACCCCTGGTTCGCCACCTGGGATCTGGCCTTCCATTGCGTTCCACTGGCCCTGATCGATCCCGATTTTGCCAAACGCCAACTGCTGCTGCTCACGCGCGAGTGGTATATGCACCCCAACGGCGAGTTGCCGGCCTACGAATGGGCCTTCGATGATGTGAACCCGCCCGTCTTCGCCTGGGCGGCGTGGCGCATCTACGGCATGGAGGCCGCCGAACGCGGCCAGGGCGACCGCGAGTTTCTCGAAGGCATCTTCCATAAACTGCTACTGAACTTTACTTGGTGGGTCAATCGCAAAGACTACGACGGCAACAACGTGTTTCAGGGCGGCTTCTTGGGGCTAGACAATATCGGCGTGTTCGACCGCAACGCCGACCTGCCCAGCGGCGGGCACCTCGAACAGGCCGACGGCACCAGTTGGATGGCCGCCTACTGCCTGGGAATGCTGACCATTGCCCTCGAATTGGCGGGCGCAGATCCGGTCTACCAGGACATTGCCACCAAGTTCTTTGAGCATTTCCTGCGGATCGCCGCCGCCATGACTGATGTTTCGGACGCGAAACTCGCGTTGTGGGACGACGAGGACGGCTTTTTCTACGATGCGCTGCACCTGCCGGACGGCAAAGATATGCTGCTGCGTGTGCGTTCGTTGGTCGGCCTGTTGCCCCTGTTCGGGGTCAGCATCATTGAGCCGCAACTGCTAGAGCGGCTGCCCACATTCGAGCGGCGCATGGAGTGGTTCCTATCAAACCGGCCCTTCCTCAGCGGTCATATCGCCGATGTAGATCAGCCCGGCATCCATAAACACCGCCTGTTCTCCATCGTCAGCCGTGAACGGTTGGCAAAGATGCTGGCGCGGATGCTCGACGAAACGGAGTTCCTATCGGACTACGGCATTCGCTCACTGTCGAAATACCACGAGGATCATCCCTACACGCTGGACATCGGCGACCACGAGTACACCGTCAGCTATCAGCCCGCCGAGTCGCGCACCGGGCTGTTCGGCGGCAATTCCAACTGGCGTGGCCCGATTTGGTTCCCGATCAACTACCTGATCATCGAGTCGCTGCTCAAACTCAATCACTACTACGGCGACAGCTTCCAGGTCGAATGCCCGGTCGGGTCCGGCACGCAAATGACACTGCAACAGGTGGCCGACGAGCTGGCCCACCGCCTGCTGCGCCTGTTCCGCCGCGACGCACAGGGCCGGCGCCCTATCTTCGGCGACGAAGCGCGCTTCCAAGACGACCCGCTGTGGCGCGACCTGCTGCCCTTCCACGAATATTTTCACGGCGACACAGGCAAAGGCTTGGGGGCCAGCCACCAGACCGGCTGGACCGGCCTCATCGCCATTCTGCTGCAAGAACACACCAACCTTTGGCACAAAGGAATCGATCCGTTCGACAGCGAAGTGGACCCGACCGAGATAACCTAATGGCTGTAGGGGCGCGGCAAGCAGCGCCCGCGCACTAGACCGGGTCGGCTGTAGAGGCGCTGCTTGCTGCGCCCGCGCACCAGACCGGGTCGGCTGTAGAGGCGCTGCTTGCTGCGCCCGCTCCTGTTCAGGAACTGCCTAGCCGTATCTATTGTTTAAGGTAGCGAGAATGCGCGATCTTGCGTATTATGTCAATTTCATGGGAGCAAGAGCTAATGGAGCAAACAACCCCCACGCTGACCGTCTACGGCACCCCCTGGTGTACCGACTGCAAGCGCAGCAAAAAGTTTCTTGGCGAACAGCGCGTCGCCTACCATTGGGTAGATGTGGAAGACGACCCTACCGGACTGGCCTTTATTGAAAAGGTGCAGAACGGCGGCCATAGCGTGCCGACGATTCAATACGGCGATACGGTGCTGGTGGAGCCGAGCAACAGCGATCTCGCCCGCTTGCTGGGCCTGCCGACCAAAGCGCAGCGCGACTTCTACGAGGTGATCATTGTCGGCGGCGGACCGGCGGGGCTAACCGCAGCGATGTACCTGGCGCGCGAGGGCATCGAGTGCCTGATCATCGAGCGGGCCGGGCTGGGCGGGCAGGCCGGCATCACCGAGCGGTTGGACAACTTTCCCGGCTGGCCGGAGGGCATCGGCGGCGCGGATCTGGCCGACCGGCTCACGCGGCAGGCTAAACGCTTCGGCGTGGAGATCCTCCAGGCGCAAGGGGTGGAAAGCATCCAGGAGCATGACTGCTACCGCGATGTGCATACCACCGACGGCGACGAATACGGCGCGCACGCCATGCTGATCGCCACCGGCTCCACCTACCTGCGCCTGGGCGTGCCTGGCGAGGAGGATTTTATCGGCTCCGGCATCCACTACTGCGCCACCTGTGACGGTCCGTTCTACAAAGATCGTCCGGTGGCAGTGATCGGCGGCGGCAACAGCGCGGGCGAGGAGGCCATCTTCCTGGCGCGCTTCGCCAGCGCGGTGACGATCCTGGTGCGCGGCGCGGCCATGAACGCCAGCCAAGTGGTGCAAACCAAATTGGCCGAAGAGCCCAAGATCACCATCCGCTACAACACCACGGTGGAGGCGTTTGAAGGCGACAAGAAACTTCGCAGCACGCGCATCCGCAACAAGGAGACCGGCACCAGCGAGACCATCGAACCGGCGGGCGTGTTTGTGTTTATTGGCCTCAAACCCAATACCGGCTTCCTGCCGCCTGCAATCGCCCGCGATAGCCAGGGCTTCATCGTTACCAATGGAATGCTGCAAACCAGCGTGCCCGGCATCTACGCGGCGGGCGATGTGCGCGCCGACAGCACGAAGCAAGCGGCCAGCGCCGCCGGCGAAGGCGCAACCGCCGCCCTAGCGATCCGCACGTATTTGCGCCGGATGTAGCCGCGCGTGGGCGTTGCAGCGATTTGCCCGCCGCCGCCAGACTGGAGATTCCATGTACCTACCGCCGGCTTTTCGCGAAGATCGTCTTGCGGTGCAGCACGACCTGATGCGCGCCTATCCGTTGGGCTTGCTGATCACAGCGGGCGCGGGTGGGTTGCGGGCGAACCCGATTCCGATGCTCATCTATCCCGCAGAAGGCGCATTTGGCACCTTGCGGGCGCATCTCTCACGCGGCAACCCGCAGTGGCAGGAGTTGGGCACCGTCGCCGAGTGCCTCGTGGTCTTTCAGGGACCGCAAGAGTACATCACGCCGTCGTGGTATGCGACCAAGCAGGCAACGCAGAAAGTCGTGCCGACCTGGAACTACGCCACTGTGCAGGCGTGGGGCACGCCCCGGCTGATGGAGGACAGCGCCTGGCTGCGCCGGCAACTCGACGACCTGACCTATATGGAGGAACACGGGCGACCCCGGCCCTGGCAGGTGGATGATGCGCCGGCCGGTTACATCGCCGCGCAGATGAAGGGGATCATCGGCGTGGAGATTCCGATCAGCAGGCTGGAAGGCAAGTGGAAGGTGAGCCAAAATCGCCCCGCCGCCGACCGCGCTGGGGTCGTGGCGGGCCTGCGCTCGCAGGGCGCGCCCAGCCAGCCGATGGCAGACCTCGTGGCCGAACGCAGCACGCCCTAGCGCCGGGCTGCTACCACCGGCGAATAGAGCCTTACGGCTGGCGGGGTTTGCGATGGCTACTCCTGATCTACGCTACCCAAGCACATCAGGGTGCAGCGATAAAACCGGCTTGCGAAAAGTGCCGGTCGAAGGTCAAAGCGGTTTGGATGCCGAGTTGCTGCATGACGATAAACGAAATGCAGTCTGTCAGTGAGTATCGCTTATCACTATGCTGCTTGAAGTAGATCCATCCTTTGCGGAGTAGATTTTCGTCTACTTGCACCAGTTGCACTGCCGAACTTTGCAGCAGATCATCACCTATTTTAACAGCCTTAGCATGAAGATTACGGCTGTTGAAGTAGGTCACTGTTTCATCAAGCACGTAAGAAGTAGCTACAAGTACATCTATCGAATTTCTCACGCGCTCCCAATGCTCTAGCGCCTTGCGATGGTTCCCATCAGTCACCAATTCAAGGGCTATGAGATAGCTGCTATCTATGAAAATCTGCCTCATGAACCGTATAGATACTTATCGAGGTTGACGGACGCATCAGTTATAGAGTCCGTAGCAGGATCACTCCCCAAATGATAAATCGGATCATCAGGGGAGATACCGGGAGTGGGTACGGCGACGATGAGCAGCGTATCGTTCTCCCAGCGCACGTCCACCGCTTCGATGCCGCCCAGCAGCATCTTGGGAATGAGCAAGCCTTGCTCGGTGACTTGAACACGCATCACAAACCTCCAAAGCTAAAGATCGGGACCGATCACTTTCCCTTAGTATACCATAGCCGCCCGCGATCAAGCGCAGCACAACGCCCGCCCCAGTGTTGAGGCAGGCGTTATGGCGCGCGTAGGAGGGGGCTGTGTCCCCCGACTTACTGACTCGGCGCTTGGCCGAGCGTCACTTTGATCGTGCCCGTCTGCCCACCACGAATAACGTGCAACGTGATCTGCTGGCCGGCGGTATAACTGATCAGAATGTCACTCAAGGGCGAGTTGCGGGTGACTTGCTGGTTGTCTACGGCCAAGATGACATCATTCACCTGTAGGCCCGCCTGGGCAGCGGGGGCACCGGCGACCACTTCCGTCACCAGCACCCCGTAGTCCAGCAGGTTGCCGCTAGGGTCGGTCAGGTTGTATGCGCCGGACAGCTTCGCGTCAACCGTTTGGATGCGAATGCCCAGGTACGGGCGGGCCGTCACCGCCGGGCCGGTGGGCGCAGCGCCGCTGGCCGATGTCCCGGCCTGCTTGAGGATGGCGTTGACCGTGGCCTTGACCGAGTTGGAGGCGATGGCGAAGCCCAAGCCCTGCGCGATGTCGTTTTGCCCGGCCTGGGTCACACCCAAAGTGTTGATGCCGATCAGTTCGCCGGCGAGATTAAGCAGCGGGCCACCGGAGTTGCCGTGATTGATCGCCGCGTCGGTCTGGATCAGGTTGTCAATGGTCACGCCGTTGCCTTCGGGCAGCGAGCGGTTGAGGCCACTGACCACGCCCACGGTCACGCTGTTGTAGAACTCACCCAGCGCCGAGCCGATGGCGACCACCGTCTCACCCGGCAGCAACTTATCCGAGTCGCCCAACGGAATCACGCCGGGCAGGGTGCCGCTCACATATAGCACCGCCACATCGCGGGTAGGTGCCGTACCGATGAGCCGCGCCTGCCGCGGCTGGCCGTCGGCAAAGATCACATAGAGCGATTGCTGGCCTTCGACAACGTGATTGTTGGTGACGATATAGCCCTTCTGGTCAATCACCGCACCGCTACCGCGCGCTTCGCTGCGGCCGCTTTTGTTGACCACCATACAGATAGCCGGGCTGACGCGGCGTACCATCTGCGGAATCGGCTGCTGCGCCGGGTCGGTGCCGTTCAACGGCGACGCGCCCGCCATCTGATCGAAGCTGGCCGCTGCGCCGCCGGAGATCACCGCCGGCGTGTTGTCGGTGCCCACCGCGTTGCCGCCGGCGTTGCCGCCGGGACCGCTGTTGTTGCCCGCCGGCATTCCGCCACCCGGCAGGAAGCCGCCCGGCTGCCCATTGAGCGGACTATTATTGGCTTGGGTTGCTTGGGCCGGGTTCGGGTTATTGGCGCTGGGGGTGGGGTTGCCCGAATCGCAGGCGCTCAAAAACAGGCTGCCGACCAACGCCAGACCCGTCAACGCCGATCCCAGGCTCCGCCGCACGACGGGTCGGATCGTGGTATTCATCAAAGGTTCCTCCAGAATGGTAGGCCGTCATACAGCCAGGATGAGGATCGACCCGTCAGGAGACCAGGGCCGGATCATTGCGCGCCGCTTGAGCTTGCCTGTGCAAGGCAGACTTAGGTCTACAGAGCAATAGCTGTGCCAGAAGATCGACAGAGGCAGTATGAATCAGGCAATGGCATCTAAGCGGGCGACTGGAACTCGCCGCTACCGCTACGAAGCCCGCCTACGCGGGCTGGAACCAGGGCAGACCGTAGCTCCGCAGTTTATGGAAAATCCGGTCGCCCCGGCCCCCAGTTCGTTTGGCTCCAGCTCGCGTAGGCGGGCTTCGTAGCGGTAGCGGCGAGTTCCAGTCGCCCGGCTCCCCGCCCCGCTGCCGCCAATTTAGAGGCAATGGCCCTGCGCTGTGACCGTTATTGGACGGACGGCGGTAGATCCGTAATTTATTGCGGGCCTACCGCCACCCATCAGGCGACCAGCAAGCGCACAAAGCTGCGCCGACCAAACTTCACCTGCATCCCGTCGCGCGGCAGCAGCGTGGCGTTCACATCGGCCACGCGCTGATCGTCAATCTCCACGCCGCCCTGCTCGATCACGCGGCGGGCTTGCGCTTTGCTGGGAACCTGCCCGGTCGCCAGCAAGAGGTCCACCACGCGGATCGCGGTGGCGGCCACGGTGACGGTGGGCATCGCGCTGGGCGCGCCACGCTGCTCGAACACCTGCTCGAACTCGGCCTGCGCGAAGTTAGCCGCGTCCGCGCCGTGGTAGAGTTCAACGATCTGCCGGGCCAGAAACTTTTTCGCCTCCTTCGGGTGGACCCGCCCGGCGGCCAAGTCGGCCTCCAGGCTTCGCACCTCGGCTAACGGCACGTCGGTACACGACTCCAGGTAGGGCACGATGGTGTCGTCGCCCGCCGACATGATTTTGCCGTACTGGTCCACCGGCCCATCGTTGATAAAGATCGTGTTGCCCCAACTGGTACTCATCTTGCGCCCATCGAGGCCCATCACCATGCCGGTCAGCAGGATGTTTTGCGGCTTCTGCTCGTGCATCTCCTGCACTTTGCGCCCAGCCATCACGTTGAACAGTTGGTCGGTGCCGCCCAGTTCCACATCGGCGCGGATCGCCAGCGAGTCGTAGCCCTGCATCAAGGGATAGAGCAGTTCTTGCAGGCCGATGCGCTCGCCCGCGTCCCAGCGTTGGCGGAAGTTGTCGCGGGTCAGCATTTCGGCGGCAGTGAAGCCGGCAGACAGCCGCACCACGTCTTTCAGCGTCAGCGCGCCCAGCCAGTGGCTATTGTAGACCACTTCAGCCTGCGTGATGTCTACGATCTGGCCGATCTGTTGCACATAGTTTTGCATATTGGCCTGCACTTGGTCGGCGCTGAGGATGGGGCGCTCCTCGTTTTTGTCGGAAGCATCACCGATCTGAGCGGTCATATCGCCCACGATCAACACCGCTTGATGGCCGAGACGCTGGAATTGGCGCATCTTTCGCAGCGTGACGGCGCGCCCAATGTGGATGCGCGGGCCGGTGGGGTCAATACCCAGCTTGATACGTAGCTTGCGCCCGGAGCGCAGTGCGCGTTCCAAGTCGGCGCGCACTTCGACGATTTTGACGGCGCGTTCCAGCACTTCTTGGATCGGGTCGGCGAGGCCGGCGGGCGGCGGGATCGGCGCGGTGGCTGGTTCAAGCATCGGTGTGTTCTCCTTTGCGGCGCGTAGCCGCCTCCAGTGCAAAAAGAACCCCCCATCCGCCAAATGCGCGGACGAGGGCCAGGGACCGGCTCGTGGTACCACCGTGCTGCGTCGTCGGCCTCACGGCCGGCGACCTCAGTGCGTCAAAGCGACGCACGCGCGCTAACGGGCGCAACCCGGACGGGCTTACTGGCGGCAGGGGGCCGCGTTCAGCGGTCGGCTCCAGAGGGTAATTCGCACACAGGGGGATCGGACGCTCGCACCAGCCGCGTCCTCGCTGGCAATCCCGGTTCTGTGGCTACTGGGTCTCTCTCACAGCCGATGTATATAGCGTTACCTGTTTATAGCACAGTCTGTCGGCGGCTGTCAATCGGTCTTACGACGGATAGCAGGAGCTTTCTATTGTTTGGCTTGTGATTGCGAATGCAATGATCACCATTCGGACAATGAAAAGATCCTGTCTGACATGGGGAGTGTAGGGC
>JALYUO010000535.1 GCA_030853735.1 Chloroflexota bacterium | reverse complement strand
GGCTTGTCCCGCTCCCCTTCTCTAACAGAAGAAGCGAAGCTGGATAGGGTCTACGGGGTCGGGGTCACGCTCGGTGCGGGCTTGGGGGTCGGGAACAGCGAACCGATGTCGGTGAGGCCGGCGGCTTGGGCCGTGGCGCGCACCGAGTCGTAGAAGCTGTCTTGCACCGGCAGCAGGCCGTCAATGGCGTACAGCTTGCTCAGATAGCCGCTGCCCTGGCTGGTGGCCGAAACGGCGAGCAGGCCGTTGGTGATCTGCTGGCGCATTTCGGGGGTCATGCCGTTGCGGACACTGACCGTATCGTTGGGGATGTCTTCGCTTTCAGCGATGATGCGGACTTTGCTCAACACGTCCGGGGTGGTGCCGGCGATCAAGGTGCGTGCATCGGTCGGCTGGCCGGTCTTGGAACTGGGCGGGCCACCAAAGACCGCGCCGCCGGAGACTTGGCCGCTGTAGACCGCCGTCACGACCTTATCGTGGCCGCCCGCGAAGATGACTTCCGAGAAGAAGGTGTCGGGGTTGATGTTCAACCCCTTGAAGTAGGCGAACGGGTAGAGGTAGCCGGAGGCCGAAGCCTTGTCTACGAAGGCGAACTTCTTGCCTTTGAGGTCTTGTACCGTCTTGACGGCCGGATCGGCGGTGATGATCACCGACGGATAGGTGGTCGAATTGTTGCGGACGGTGGTCAGGATGACCTGCGCGTTGTACTTCTGATTAGCGAGCACGTAGGCGAACGGCGCGAACCAGGCCACGTCGGCTTTGTCCGAGCCCATGGCCTCAATGACCGCCGCATAGCTGGTCGGCACCGACACTTGGTATTTGTAGCCGGTGATGCCGGACAGTTGCTCGGCCAACGGCTGGGCGTTGCCGAGGATGGCCTGCGTGTTGGACGACGGCACAAAGGCCATCTTGATGGGGTTGTCTGCCGAGCCAAGCTGGCCCGCCGGCACGGTGATCGGGGTCACTTTCGGCACGTTGGCCTGGAGCGGGTTGCGCCCGGCGTTGTTATAGCGCCAATTGTAATAGTGCTGGCCGATGTTGCCGACTTCGACCTTGAAGCCTTCGGGATTGTCGGCCACATAGGTGAGGACGCGGCGCTCAAACGCCTGCAACAACACTTCCTTCTGCTTGCCGCCGATGGTGGCCTGCACCCAGTAGGCTTCGCTGATCGGGTAGCCGCTGGCATAGAACCAGGGATCGCTGAGTTGTGCGTTGCCGAACTGGCCGTCGCCGGTCGAGATGGTGCCTTTGCTGTTCAGGAAGGTCCAGAAGACGGCGGGGATGTTGTGGCCGGTGATCTTTTCGTAGTAGGCGATGGTGCCTTCGGCGACGGTGCCTTTGGCGTTGTTGTTTTGCACGAAGCCGACGTTGTTCATCGTGCCGATGGTGCCTTTGCCGGTGCGGTCGGCGGCGCGGTGGTCAATGCCGGCGTTCGAGACGCGGGCCATCGCCGCGTAGCTAGGAGCCAGATTATCGCCGTCGTCGCCGGTCATGTTGATGTTGGCTGGGGTGCTATCGTCGAAGCTGCCGGCCCCGGTTTGGATCCTGCCGGACATCAGTTCCACGGTCAACAAGCCGTTGGTGACATAGAACTTGCTGTTTTTGTCGCCGGCGGGATTATTGATCTCCATGCGGCTCTTGTCGAAGTATTGCACGAGGCGGGTGCCGCCCTCGAACTTCTCTTGCTTGGCCTCGCTATTCGGCCCCGGTCCCCAATACCAGGTGCGGTTCACTTTGTGGGCGGCGACCGGCAGATCGGTGCGCTCCCAGACGCTCTGGAAGGCGGGGTCCGCGAAGCCGGCGGCCTGCACAGGCAGGGCGATGTGCCCGAAGCTGCCCAAGACCATGCCGGAGATCGCCAGCACGCCGAGCGAAGCCGAGCGAACCGTCGTCACCCGGTTGCGTTGCGAAAAAGCCATGATGTTCTCCTCCTAAACCTTGCATACTAGTAGACTGTCGTTCTCAACCAAACGTAGGAACTCAGGTTCCTGCCAACAGGATGGTGCTTGATTGCCGCCGCTCCGCGGCGGGGCAACCCCATCGGGCGGCGCAGACCTCGTCCGCGCCGCCGCGTAGATGGCTTAGATAACGGCCTGCCGGATGCGCGCACTCGCCAGGTCAATCGCGATCACCACCAGGGCGATCATCCAGATGGCCGTGCCGGCTTTGTGCCAGTCAAGCAATTGGATGTACTGGGTGAGCAGGAAGCCGATGCCGCCGCCGCCCACGAAGCCGATGATGGTGGACATTCGCACATTCACATCCCAGCGATAGAGGGTGAATGAGACGAACTGGGGGATAAACTGCGGGATGATGGCGAAGACAATCGTTTGCAAGCGCCCTGCGCCGGTGGCGGTGACGGCTTCGATGGGGCCGGGGTCAATGCTTTCAATCGCTTCGGAGTAGAGTTTGCCGAGCGAGGCAATCGAATGCAGCACCAACGCTAACACCCCGGCAAAGGGGCCGATGCCCACGGCGGCGACAAAGATCGTTGCCATGATCAATACTTCGACGGAGCGCAACAGGTTCAGCAGGGTGCGTGCCAGGTAGTAGACCACGCGGCCCAACGGGTTGTTGCCCATAATATTGCGCGAGGCAAAAAAGGCAATCGGCAGGCTGATGAAGACGGCGAAGGTGGTGCCCATCAATGCCTGGAACACCGTTTCGGCGATCTTGTTCAGCACGCCGTTTTCGCCGACCAGGGTGGAACTGGGCACCAGGTTGCCGATGCCCCAGGTGGCGACGGCGGCCAGGGTGTTATCCTCCTCGACTTGGCTGGAGTCGGGGGCTTGGAAGACCGTGGTGAAGTTGCCGTTGGAGTCGGTGGTGAAGTTGGCGATGGTTTTGGCGAAGGCGGTGTTGGAGGGGTCGTCCGGGCCTTTGCGCCAGATCAGGATGCCGCTTTTCTGGCCGGGATATTCGCTGGGCAGGTTGATGTGGCCGGTGACGGTGACGGGTTGCTCGGCGACGACTGCGCCCGGCTCGATTCTGAAGGTGACGGTGAGTGGCTGGGCACCGGGCAGGTCGATCACATTTTGCGTGTCTACCACCAGGGCGGTGGGACTGGCGACCGCTCCGCCGGCGGGCGGGATGGCGGCGACCACCGCTGTGCCGGCCACCGGGGCGCTGGTGGGCGCGGCAACGGCGGCTCCACTGGTGTTGATGCGTTGCGGCTGCACCTGCACACTCTTGGTGAGCGGGGTCACGGCGGGGTCGGGCACATCGCCGCCGCCGGGCACGCGGATACGGGCATTGATCAGCGCCGTCTGATCATAGACGACGATATCCGGCTTGATCAGTTGTTCAATGATGCGGCCCATCTTGGGGCCATCGCGGATCAAGCCGACCGGATCGATCTGCGAGATGCGCCAGCCCGCAACATGGGCGGCGGCCAGCACGAGCAGGACGAGCGGTAGGCCGAGGCTGCTCCAGCGCCGATTTTGCCGCTGGGCGGCGCGGTACTGCTGGACCATTTCCGTTTGTTGCGCGGTGGCGCTGCGTCCAACTTTGGCGCGCGTGTCCTCAACTTTTGCCACGGCTCTCCTCCTTTAGCGGATTTCGACCTCGACGGCATCTTCGCCGTAGATGGTGCGGAAACGGGCTTCGTCAATTTCGAGGGCCGGACCGTCGAAGACGATTTCGCCGCCTTGCCCGTTGTTCTTGAAGGCCAGCACGCGGTCGGCATAGCGGCGGGCGAGGCTCAGGAAGTGCAGGTTGCAGATGACGGTGATGCCGTCTTCCTTGTTGATCTGTTCCAGATATTTCATGACCGAGTGGGACGTAGCGGGGTCAAGCGAGGCCACCGGCTCATCGGCCAGCATGACCTTCGGCTCTTGCATCATGGCGCGGGCGATGCCGACGCGCTGCTTTTGCCCGCCGGAGAGCGAGTCGGCGCGCGTGTTGGCCTTGTTGAGGATGCCGACGCGCTCCAGGTTGCGGATGGCGAGATCCATGTCGGCGCGCGGCCAGCGGCGGAAGATGCTGGGGCCGCTGCCCACATAGCCCAGGCGACCCGACAGCACATTGGTCATGACGCTGGAGCGGTTGACCAGGTTGAAGTGCTGGAAGATCATGCCGATGTTGCGGCGGATGCGGCGCAGTTCGCCCGGCGCGGCGGCGGTGACATCTACGCCGTCAAGCCAGATTTTGCCCGACGTGGGATCGATGAGGCGGTTGATGCAGCGCAGGAAGGTGGACTTGCCCGCGCCGCTGAGGCCGATGATGACGACAAACTGGCCGTCGGGGATCGTCACCGACACATCATGCAGCGCCTTCGTGCCGTCGCCATAGACTTTGGTCAGATGTTCGATCTTGAGCATCAGGGCTCCTGTGGCCTAGTCCCCTCGGCAGGGGTAGGGGTAAGTGCGGCAATAATGGCGCGCTAGATCGGGGCGGCAGGATTGCTGTCTGTCCGCTTCCTGCACGCTATGGACCCGCAGTATTCTACCATACCGGGCGGGCGGGCGCAACTATTAACGGGCTGTTAACAGGGCTTATGCGTTCTCACGTCTGCGGGCTTAGGGCGCGGA
>JALYUO010000530.1 GCA_030853735.1 Chloroflexota bacterium | reverse complement strand
GCTTTATGAGGAGTGGCGCACCCCTCATAAAGCAAGGCGGCTGTTCGCTATCTGCGCCCATGAATAGCTCCTGCGGGCAGCTGAGTTGCGGTGATTTGCGAAGCTCCGCTCCTTGTGCTATAGTGGGTATACGACCGATCAGGGTCTCGCGGAGCCGGCGAGGCCATGCAGGAGGGACCGCGATGGCTGCCGAGGAGTGCCCACTTTGACGATATCCGGTGACGGCCCCGCTGAGCCGGATGCGCCCGCTGCTGCGCCCCCTAGCGACCCCGCCGGCCTGCCCCCGCCCAATCGGGGCGCGGTTATCCGCCCTGTTACCCCTGGCGCGGCTGACGCAGAATCACCACCCGTCCCAGCGGCGGGCGATGCCGAAGCGCGCCGCCGCCGCGTCATCCAGCCACTAGGTGACGCGGGTGAACAGGGCGCGGATCGCAGCCGACGAGTCATCCGGCGGCTGGGCGATGCGCCGGCGGCTCCCGCGCACCCCGCTGGTGGGATCAGACGGCTCGACCCGCCGGGCACCGGGAGTCCGCCGGGCCGTTCGCTCATCCGGCGCTTGGCGGCGGGGGGCGACAACGGCAAGACGAGTGGCGCAATTATTCGCCCGTTGGCTCCCCTGCCGCCGGGGATGCCGGGTGGACGCGACCGCAAAACCGGCATCATCCGCCCGCTGGCCGCCTTGCCGCCGCTGCCCGGCTCCAGCCCGGAAGAACTGGCCGGACGGCGCAGCAAGCGCGAGGCACGCCTCGCGACGATTCTGCGCCCGCTCAATCCGCTGCCGCCGGTGGCCCCGCTCGATCCGGCCATGCTCGATCCCAATCTACGCACCGCGCCGCTGCCCTCATTGGCCGACGTGGTGCCGTCGGTAATCTGCCGGCGCTGCGAGACCGCCAACCGGCCTGACCTCATGTTCTGCGGCACCTGCGGTGGCACGCTGCCCGCCGCCGCCGGGCTGTATGATACCCTAACTGAAGAGTATGAAACGATGCAAAGCGCCGAACGCCCCAAAGCTACCTACATTCCCCTGTTGGCGAGTGGTCGCCGCGGACCCAACTGGCAAGCCTATGGTCTGAGTGACAAAGGCATGGTCCGCACCAACAATGAAGACAGCATGGTAGCCGATCCCCTGCCCGGCAGCGGCTGGCTGTTGATGGTGGCTGACGGCATGGGCGGCGCGGAGGCCGGCGAAGTTGCCAGCAGCCAGACGGCGGCTATCGTGCGTGAACTCATTAAAAACCGCATGGAACTCGACTCTGATCCCGATACTGAACACCGGCCCTGGCTGATCCAGGCCATTGAGCAGGCCAACAGCCTGCTGCACCACCAGGCCAGTGAAGAACCCCACCTGCGCGGCATGGGCACCACGGCCACCGTGGGCATCGTGCAAGGGCTGTGCCTGGAACTGGGTCATGTGGGCGACAGTCGCTGCTATCGCCTGCCCGCTGCCGGCCCCTTACAGCAATTGACCACCGATCACGCGATTGTCGCCCATCTGGTGCGCCTGGGCCAGATCGCGCCCGACGAAGCTGAAAGCCACCCGCTCCGCAACCAGCTCTACCGCGCCGTCGCCACTGCGTCCACTATCGAGGTAGATGCTACGTTGCACATCCTGGCTCCCACCGACCGCCTACTGTTCTGCTCCGACGGCCTGACCCTGCACTTGGCTGATGCAGACATCGAATCGATCCTCCGTACCGCCCCTACTCCCCAAGAGGCGTGCCGGCAATTGGTCGAACGCACCTTGCAACGCGGCGCGGGCGATAATGTCTCCGCGATTGTGCTGATGGCCGGCTAAGAAGGCCACCGACCCTGATCCTGCCTAGCGGGACCACGTCGCCGGCCGGCGCAGCTGTAGCAGCGCTGCTTGCTGCGCTCGTCAGAACTAGGGTCGGTGGCACCGCTCATGCAGTGAAGGCTGCGACGGAAACCGCCGTGCTTGCGTAGATCCAAACAACCGCTAACCACCCGCCACTCCGCCCAGCGGAGTCGGCTTGAGCCAGGAGAAAGTATGCGCTGTCCTAAGTGCGCCACCGATAACCGTCCCGAGGCCCGCTTTTGCCGAGTCTGTGGGCAGCCACTCGCGGCGGTCACCGCTGCGCCGCAGACCCTGGACGCGGGCGGCGGTCCTGAACCCACACTGGAAATGCCCTGGCCGGTGGCGAGCCTAGCGGCCCACGGACTGGTCGCACCAGCTTGGGTAGAAGACGACAGTCCGGCCCGCAGCGATCCGTCCGCCCCCACCCCGTCTGCTCCAGCGCCGGCGGAGAGCGATCCCGCTGCATTGACCTTCCCAGCCGACTTTGCGGGGGCCAGTGCATTGGCGGCGCAAGAGAACGCTACCGAGAGCCACAGCGATAGCGCGTCCGACTCGCCGGCCGCAGTGGATCAGGGCGCAGCAACCCTACCGAGCGATTTGCAGGCTGATGACGAAGATGCAACAAGCCTCAGAACCCTACCGAGCAATTTGCAGGCTGATGACGAAGCTGCAACAAGCCCCAGCGCAGCCCATAGCCCCACCGATGAGCCGGCACCAGCCCCCCCGCTCGAAGGGCGCAGTGCCGCCGAACCGCCGCCCGCTGGCCTAGTGCCGGGCACCAGTGACGAAAGTCTGGCTTCGCCGCCCAGCACCGCGCCCGCAGCACCTGTAGCAGACCCAACAGCACCCACAGCGGACGCACTATCCGCTGATTCCGCTGCGGACTTGGCCGGCGCAGCGCCCAATGCGGACGCGGCAAGCACCGCCCTAACCGGCGAGGCCGCCGACAATCCGGCGACCCCCTCCCCTGCCGATCTACCTGCCACGGACGAAGCCGACTCTGACTTAACGCGCGATCTGCCTGGCGGCGATAGCCGCATGACTGCCACGAACCTGCCGCTAACCGCTGAAACGGGGGATAGCACCACCGGCCCCCTCCCTACCGCCGACAGTGGCACACCCACCGCTCCCGCGGCGGACGAACCCACTGCGGCACCGCTGGACCACCCAGCGGCGGACGAACCCACTGCGGCACCGCTGGACCACCCGGCGGCGGACGAAACGGGCTCCGCCACAACTCAGCCGGCGGAATCCGATGAGACCAGTAACCCGCAAGCGGCAACTGTCCCGCCCCTGCCGCCGTTTGGCGAACCGGAAACGGTGGCTGATCCGCCGGACAGCGTAGCACCGAGTAGCCTAGCAGTGGCTGACGCGCCCCCTGTCGAAGCCGGCAACCTGAGTGCCGAAGCCGCGACCAGTCACCTGCGCGAGGACGATGCCCCGGCGGTCGCCGCGCCTGTGCCGGGCGAAGCCTTCCCCGCGCTACAACCGGGTACAGTGGTCGCCGGGCGCTATACGATCACCCAGGTGTTGCAGACCGGGCCACAACGACAAACCTATTTGGCGACCGATGGACAGGGCTATCTGCGCTGCTGGGCCTGTGGCTCACGCGACAACATTCAGGGCGAACTCTATTGCACCAACTGTGGCGCGCAACTCACCGGGCGCAGCTATCGCCTGTTCGAGACCCCGCCCGGCACGCCCGCCGGCGAAATCGCGCCGCCCCTGCTCGAAAACCTGCACAGCGGCGTAGCGGGGGTGTTCGATAGCCTGACCGATCCCGCCAACGGGCGACACTACTTGGTGCTGGAAGATGTGGGCGGCAAGTCGTTAGCCCTGGCCCTGGCCCCGCCGACCGGCAGCGCCGATAGCCCGCCCACGGCAGCCCATCTGTTAGCCTGGATCGCGGCAGCTACGCAAACGCTGGCCGAACTGCACGCCGCCCGCATCGTCGGCTGCGATTTCACGCCCCAGGCGTTGGGGGTCTTGCCCGACGACCGGCTGGTGCTGGTGGACCCTAGCGCCTGTCGCATGGCGGGAGAGGCCGGCGATGACCGTAGCGCTGGAGCCGAGCAACAGGCCGATGTGCAGCGCGTCGCCGCCACCCTCGAACAGTGGCTCACCGCGACCGCTCCGGCAGGCAGCGGGGACGACAACACCGCGTCGCTCACGCCGGCCGTCACGCTATCCGCCGGCCACCGCCCGCCGCATACGGAAGAGACGATCCACACGATCCTGGCGCGAGGCCGTGAAGGAACCTATAAGACCGCCGCCGAACTCGCGGCAGCGATCCATGATCTGCTGGTCGCCGACCAACCACCCGCCGATCTGCAACTGATCAGCGGACGGGCCACCGATGTCGGCGTGCAACGCAAGCTGAACGAAGACAGCCTGTTCGCGCTGGAAACCGTGACTATCGAAACGAGTCGCTCCACTCCCACCGCGCTTTATATCGTGGCCGACGGCATGGGTGGGCATGAAAGCGGCGAAATCGCCAGCTCAATTGCCGTCCGCACGATTCCGGCCATGCTTAATACCATCCTAGATAGCCGGGTGCATGGCGATAGCGGCACGCCGGATCAAGATACCTTAGATGAGGCGGTGCGTGAGGCGATCCTGGAAGCCAACCGCCGTATCACCGAGCTGGGCCGCCAACGGCAGAGCGACATGGGCACCACGGTCACCATGGCTCTGGTGCTGGGCAACAGCGTCACCGTCGCCAACGTGGGCGACAGCCGGACGTATCTGTGGCGCGACGGCAAATTGCACCAAATCAGCGAAGATCATTCGCTGGTCGCCCGCCTGATCGCCGCCGGGCAGTTGACCGCCGAAGAGGGCCGCCATTTTGAGCGGCGCAACGAAATCTATCGTGCGCTCGGTGACGGGCACCTGACCCCGGCGGATGTGGATGTGTTTCACGCCCACCTGCGCCCGTTGGATGCGCTGGTGCTGTGTTCCGACGGCCTGTGGGAGATGGTGCGCGACGCGGACATTGAGCAGATCATGCTGGATGCCCCCGACCCGCCCGCCGCGACCCAGGCGCTCATCGCGGCGGCCAACAAAGCCGGCGGCGAGGACAACATCACCGTGATTATTGCCCAAACGCTGACCAGTAGTGAGGATGCTGATGCCTGAAAACTTAACGCTGCACACCACCTGGGGCCGTGACCCTTTGCCCGCCGCCGGCGACGGCCAAGTGGCCTATCTGCTGCTGGATGTGGGGGTTGGCGGCACGCCCGACGCAACGCCCGCGCAATTGCCGCTTAACCTGACGCTGGTCCTTGACCATAGCGGCTCAATGAGCGGTCCCAAGCTGACCCACCTCAAAGAGGCGGTCACGCGCATCATTGACGAACTAACCCCGCAGGACACCTTGGCGATTATCGTCTTTGACGAACACGCCAAAGTGATCGTACCCGCCGGGCCGGTAGACGACCCCACGGCGATGCAAGCCGCCGTCGCCGCGATCCGCGAAGCCGGCGGCACCCAGATGTCCAGCGGCCTCAAAGCCGGTCTGGAACAGGCACGCCAAACCAGCAGCGGCACCGTCAGCCGCATCATTTTGCTGACCGACGGCCAGACTTGGGGCGATGCTGACGAGTGCGAGCGGTTGGCCGGCGAAGCGGGCCAAGCGGGTATTCCGATCAGTGCGTTCGGTGTGGGCGCGGATGAAGACTGGAGCGTGAGTCTGCTGGACAAAATCGCCGAGCAGAGCCACGGCCAAGCCGACTATATCGCCCAACCCGCCGATACGCTGGCCTCGTTCCGCGGCACCGTGCAAACGATGCAGCGCACCGCCGTCAAAGGCGCGGTGCTGACCCTGCAACTGGCGGCGGGGGTTAATGTGCGAACCATCTACCGTATCAACCCGATGATCGGGCGCGTGAAACTGGCCCAGACCGACCCGCTGGTGGCCGAGGTGACGCTGGGCGACCTGGGCCGCGAGGGCACCACGGCCGTGCTGGCCGAACTGTTGGTGCCGCCGCGCAAACCGGGGCAGTACCGCATTGTGCGCGCTGCGGTGCGTGCCGCCGACAGCGTGGAAGTGCCGGTCACCCCCGCTAGTAGCGACGTGCTGCTGCAGTTTGAGGCCGGTGCGAAGACGCAGGGCAATCCGCGCGTGATGAACTTGGTGGAGAAAGCCACCGCCTTCAAGCTGCAAACCCGCGCCCTGGAAGAGGCCGAAGTGGGCAACACCGTCGCCGCCAGCCGCAACCTGCGCTCTGCCGCCACGCGCCTGCTCAACCTGGGCGAAACCGACTTGGCGCAGGCCGCCGAGCAGGAAGCCACCCAGTTGGAGCAACAGGGCAAGATGAGCGCGGCGGGCACCAAAAAGCTGACCTTTGCCACGCGCAAGCTGACCCTTGACGACTCGGCGGTGGTCGAAAGTGAAAAGCAATGAGAGACGAGGCGACTGGAACTCGCCGCTACCGCTACGAAGCCCGCCTACGCGGGCTACAGGGGGGCATCCTGTTGATCCTCCATTCACTGCGGATCCGGTCGTAGCC
>JALYUO010000521.1 GCA_030853735.1 Chloroflexota bacterium | reverse complement strand
CGACGAAAGAGGCAGATTTATGAGTGTCCAATGACATTCCTATCCACCGTGCGTGATTGAACTGGCCTAATAGTAGCTCTATTTCGTGAATCTAGCCAGTTTAGCTAACTAGCACATCGCCCTAATAGGCTACCGAAGCATTCGGTTGTAGCTCAATCGCTTTGTTATAGTCGGCAATCGCGTGGCTGTAATCCCCTTTGGTCGCGTAAGCACTTCCACGATTATTGTAAGAAACTGAAGCATTCAGATGCAATTCAATCGCTTTATTATAGTCGGCAATCGCACGGTCGTAGTCTTTTTTCTTATAAAAAGTAGTACCGCGATAAAAATAGATAGCATCTTGCGTAGGATCTTCTGCCCCTTGGCTCAATGCGGCACTGAAACGGGTTAACGCGCTTGCCCAGTCTTCAGCAGAGTAGCGGACAAGGCCAACAGTGAACAAGCTCAGGTAGCTCATCTGCTTGGAGAGGTTTGTTTGCAGGGCGAAGCTTTGCAACTCCGATAATTGTGCTATCTGCGTTGCACCGTCTGCGCTTGCAGGTAGTTTGGGTGGGTAGTCTATTGGGCGTACTAACTCGAAGTGGGCACTGAGAGCCACGTTGGTTGGGGAGGTAGTGTACCAGCCCCAGATCATGATGGTGGCCCCTTGCGCTTGGGCCTCTTGGCGGGCATCTTCGCTTTTGCGTGAGGTGATAGCGTGGCCTAGTCGCTCAACGACAACATCGTTGTACTCTTTCACCGCTTGGCGCAGGTTGTTCACCACGATTTCAGTGACTTCGGCGGGCTGTTGGCCTTGTGATCCCACGGCTTCAAAGTCGGCAATCAGGATCAGGGTTTTGCCAGCAGGGAGGGGCGTGCGCGTTGGGATGGGTGTGGGCGTGGCAGGCGGTGGTGGTGGCGGGGGTTGTAGGAATTGCAGTAGGGTGAAGAAGGCGACCACGGCGACAACGAGCAGACCGATAACGACCCAAGCCGAGGACTGGATGATGTTCAGGTTGTTTACATTGCCGCCAACAATCGGGGCGTTGGCCGTTGTAGTACCATTAAAGGTTGCACCGCCATGCTGAGTATGCGTGACGCGCTTATCGTCAACATTGCCGCCGACGGCGGCAGCACCGCCATCGGTGTTGATCGATTCTACATGAATGTCGGGGCGGTTGCCCTCTGGTGTGGAGTCGGACATGGCAGATGCTCCAAGTACGTCTCAGCTAGTATACCATACTGCGCCTAATCCGCCCCCAGCGCCACTTCCCAGCGGTCGGTGGGGGGCGGGAGGGGCGGGGCGGGGAGCTCGTTGGCGACGGCGCGGAGGCCGGTGAGGAGGCTGCGGGTGTGGGTTTTGCCGGCGGTGCCGAGTTCGATGTCGGCACCGACACAGGAGGGGCAGCCGGATTCGCAGCCACAGGCGGCGATGAGGTCGGAGGCGGCGGCCAGCAGGCGGGCGTGGTGGTCGTAGAGCAATTGGCTGAAGCCGATGCCGCCGGCGTAGCTGTCGTAGACAAAGATGGTCGGCCCCTCGGTGAAAGGCGATTTGACCTGGGGGACTACGCCGAGGTCGTGCGGATCGCACATCAGGTAGAGGGGGGCGAGGCCGGCCAGGACATGGGCGAGGCCGACCAGCGCGCCCTGCAACGCGCCTTTGGGCAGGTCGGCGACCACGAGGGGCGGCACGGTCAGCCAGTAGGCGGTGGTGTGCATCTCCTGTTCGGGCAGGTGGATGCGGCCCCAGCCGATGTTTTCGTGGGTGTGCAGCTTGATCTTTTTGTAGATCGTCGCCAGGGCGCTGACCATGACCTCGCCGTGGGAGCGCGGCGCTTGGCGCTCCTCGCCCGACAGCACGGCCAGCACTTTGAGCGTCACGGCAAGGTTGGCATCGGTGTAGTAGTCCACCTCGACCTGGCGCACATAGCCTTTCTGCTCTTCCCAGTCCAGCTTATCCACATGGAACTGCGCGCCCTGGTGCAGGTAGATGGCCTCTTCGTGCAGCAGGGTGGGCACGCTGAAGCGGTCCATCTCGCCGATGACGCGCGGGGTGGGGTCGGTGGTGTCAATGATCACGAAGTTGTCGGCGGCGGCGGTACGCAGCGACACGGTTTCGGCGGGGAAGTTGGTGCTGCTCCAATGCCACTGGCCGCCACTGGCGTGCAACAGGCCGTTCTCTTGCAGGTAGCCCAGCATGAGGCCGGTTTCGGTGGGGTTGTGGTCGCCGTAGATTTCGCCTTCGTTGAAGGGTAGCTCGAAAGCGGCGCACTGCAAATGCTGCATCAGCACCAGCAGGTTGTCGGGGTTGATCAGGCCGTGTTCGGGCGAGCGGCCAAAGAAGTATTCGGGGTGCTGCACCAGGAACTGGTCAATGGGGCTGCTGCCGGCGACCAGGATCGCCAGCGCCGCGCCGCCGCGCCGCCCGGCCCGCCCGGCCTGCTGCCAGGTGCTGGCGATGGTGCCGGGGTAGCCGGCCATGAGGCAGGCTTCCAGCGTGCCGATGTCAATGCCCAGTTCCAGCGCGTTGGTGCTGACCACGCCGCGCACGCTGCCGTCGCGCAGGCCGCGCTCGATGTCGCGCCGTTGCAGGGGCAGGTAGCCGCCGCGATAGCCGCGCACTTTGTCGGGGTCGCGGTGGTGGCGCTTCATGCCGTCGCGCAGGTAGGTCAGCAGGATTTCGACGGCGGTGCGCGAGCGGGCAAAGATGATGGTCTGGATGTCGTTCGCCAGGAAGTTACTCGCCAAGTCGGTGGTTTCCAGCAGCGAGGAACGGCGCAGGCCCAGTTCTTTGTGGACGAGGGGCGGGTTGTAGAGAGCGAACACTTTGCGGGCTTGCGGCGCGCCGTTCTCGTCCACCAGTGTCAGGTCGGCGGCCCCGGTGACGCGGCAGGCCAGTTCGCGCGGGTTGGCGATGGTGGCCGAGGCGCAGATGAACTGCGGGGTGCTGCCGTAGAAGGCGCAGATGCGGCGCAGGCGGCGCAGCACGTTGGCGACATGGGAGCCGTACACGCCGCGATAGGTGTGGACCTCATCCACCACGATAAAGCGCAGGTTCTCGAACAGCTTGACCCATTTGGTGTGGTGGGGCAAGATGCCGGTGTGCAGCATATCGGGGTTGGAGATGACGACGTGGCCGGCGCGGCGGATGGTCTGGCGCACGCCGGCGGGGGTGTCGCCGTCGTAGGTGTAGGTCTTGATGTCGCGGTTGAGCGTGGTGATCAGGCTGTGCAGGCCGGTCAGTTGGTCCTGGGCCAGCGCTTTGGTGGGGAACAGGTAGAGCGCGCGGGCGTTGGGGTCGCGCAGCACTGCGTCGAGGACGGGCAGGTTGTAGCAGAGCGTCTTGCCCGATGCGGTGGGCGTGACGACCACCACGCTCTCGCCGCGCCCCGCCGCGTTCACTGCCGCCGCCTGATGGCTATAGAGCCGCTCCACGCCGAGCGTCCGCATGGCGCGCACCAAGTCGGGGTGCAGCAGCGGCGGGAAGTCGGCGTATTGCGGCTCGCGGGCGGGCACCTCATGCCAGGCGGTGATGCGCTCGCGGTAGAAGGGCGAGGATTGCAGATCGTCGAGCAGTTGGGTGAGGTTCATGGGGTGGGGCGATCCGTTTCTATCTCCGCGAACGTGGCTTTCATTTTTGCCCAAGCCTGTTGCACCGCCGGGCCAAGCCGATTGACCCACCCTTCCACATACTGCCAATCAATGTGGGGTTGGGGTCGTTGCTTATCTACCAGCAAGAGGTTCAGGCAATCGCGAAATTGCCGCTCACTGCCGCTCATCGTATGCCAGCGTAGCTTTTGGATCAGCAGATCAGCGGCGCTACAGACGGCAGCAAACTGGTTCTCCAAGACTTCCTCGGTCAGGCGGTTACTGAACGCAGCCACTTGCGCGGCATCGGTTGGACGGAGGGGAAATAGGTCAATCTTGAAGCCACTCAGCATATCGGTGAATGAGTACATCCCCAGGCTCGGACTATTGGGCTGCCGCAATGCCGCCGTCATCGCCGCTGGGTCAATGTAGTAGCGGTCGGTGGGAAAGTGTGAACAGAACTCTGCGATGCGGGTGAGCGGTAAATCCACCACCACGTCTAAATCATGCGTCGTGCGTGGGCTGGCCCACACGCCAAGCGCCACGCTGCCGCCTACCATGTAGGGGATGTTCATGGCATTCAACACGCCGACAAGATCGCGCAATGTTTCCGGGTTTTCGTCCATCTAGCCGCCGTACTCCTTGATCGCATCCAAGCGGCGGCGTAAGACCAAGCCCACTTCTTGGGGGGTGAGATGCGGCTGTTCGTGTTGGATACGCTTTCGCAGGGCGGCGACTTGGCTGTTGCGGAAGTGCAGCATCTGGGCAATTTTCACCTTCGGCGGCATCTTGGCATAGATGCGGATCTGGGCCCGTTCGCTTTCGTCCCAGCCCATTGCGCGCAAGAGGCGTTGCGCTTCAGCGCGGGGATCGGGTTCCGGCAACGGGTCATGCGGGTCCATTGCCGGCCTCTGGGGCTAGGCGGGCTGCGTCAGGCGGCTGCAAAGGGCGCAGGCCGGCTGCGATGGGGGCGCGGTCGGCTTCGAGCCAGGGCGGGAGGGTCAGGCTTGCGCCGAGGGTGGCGAGGGGTTCGTCTACGGTGAAGCCGGGCGGGATGGTGGCGATTTCGAGGATGTGGCCGTCGGGGTCGCGGAAGTAGATCGAGGTGAAATATTTGCGGTCCAGGATCGGCGTGACCTGCCGGCCGGCGGCGACAAGGCGGGCACGCCATTGTTCTTGCTCGCCTTCGTCGCTCACGGCGAAGGCGAAGTGATGGGTTTGGCCCTGGCCGATCTGGGCGCGACGCATGGCACCGGGCGGGTAGGCGTAGTAGGTGATCAGGCTGCCGGGCGCGCCGTCGGGGGGGCCGAAAAACCAGTGCGGGATCTGCGGGGCGTCATAGTTCACCGTCTTTTTGACGATGGCGAGGCCCAGCACGTTGGTGTAGAAGGCGGCGGTGCGCGCCATGTTGCTGCTGATGGCGCTGATATGGTGCAGCCCAGTCAGGCGCATCTCGTCGCGGACACGGGGCACCGGTTCGGGCCACGTTTGCGCGGCAATGGCGGCTTCGTCGCGCCCCTCCTTCGTCAGGTCGGGCGGGGGCAGCAGGATCGCTTCGCCCAGCGCCTCGTCGGGTTCGTCGGCGGCGAGGCCGGGCCAGCGGGTGGCGATTTCGATGCGGCAGCCGTCAGGATCGCGCAACAGGATGCAGTGGAAGTAGGTGCGATCATAGGGGCCTTCGACGGTCACGCCGTGGTCGGTCAGGTAGCGCTTCCATTTGATCAGCGCGTTGGTGCTTTCGACGGTGAGGGCGAAGCGGTGGGTGCCGCCGATGCCGGAGCGGCCTTTGCCCGCGTCCGGCCACTCGAAGAAGGTGATCAACATGCCGGGGGTGCCCGCATCGTCGCCGAAGTAGAGGTGGTAGGTCGTCGGCGCATCGAAGTTGACCGTCTTTTTGACCAGGCGCACGGCCAGCAAGCCGGCGTAGAAATCGGCGGTGCGCTGCGCGTCGGCACAGACGAGCGTGATATGATGGATACCCTGAATCTGCATGGCGTGGCCCCTCCCCGGCTATTATAGCACAGATGTGTCAGTCGGCCCATTTACGCGCTGTAGCCTGATACGGTATAATAAGGCTATGACCGACCTCCTCGCCCGCCCTGCTACCCCGACCACGGACCTTGCCGAATTGCGCCAGGCGTTGCGCCATTGGTTTGGCTTTGATGCGTTTCGCGCGGGGCAGGAAGATGTGATCCAGTCGGTGATGCGCGGAGAAGACACGCTGGCGCTGATGCCGACGGGGGCGGGCAAGTCGCTGTGCTACCAGTTGCCGGCGATGTTGCTGCCGGGCATCACGCTGGTCATTTCGCCGCTGATCGCGCTGATGAAAGACCAGTATGATAACCTGCCCCGGCCGGTTTATGAGCGCAGCACCTTCATCAACAGCAGCTTGGAGTTGGCCGAGATGGAGCGGCGCATGGCCGAGGTGCGGGCGGGGCGCATCAAGCTGATCTATGCCGCGCCGGAGCGCCTGCGCCAGCAGCCGTTTGTCCATGCGCTGGCCCAGGCGGGGCTGCAACTGCTGGTGATTGACGAAGCGCACTGCGTCAGCCTGTGGGGGCATGACTTCCGGCCCGACTACCTGTTTATCGGCAAGGCGCTGGGCGCGCTGGGCGATCCGGGCATCCTGGGCATGACCGCGACGGCGACGGTGCGCGTGCAAGAGGAGATCGGCACGCAGTTGGGGCGGCGGCTCCATGTGGTGCAGACCAGCCCGTTCCGCGCCAATCTGTTCTATCAGGTGCAGCACCTGCGGAACGCTGCCGGCAAAAGCGAGGCGCTGGTGGATTTTGTCCGCAACACCAAAGGGTCGGGCATTGTCTATGTGCGGTCGCGTAAGTTGGCCGAGGAGTTGGCCGACCTGCTGCGCCGCAAGGGGATCAAGGCCGAGTATTATCATGCCGGGCTGGAAGGGGGCGAGCGATCCAGTGTGCAGGAACGCTGGATGGTGGACCAGACGCGGGTCATCGTGGCGACCATCGCCTTCGGCATGGGCATTGACAAGGCCAATGTGCGCTTCATCGTCCATTTCAGCCCGCCCGATTCGCTGGAAAGCTATGCCCAGGAGAGCGGGCGCGCCGGACGTGACGGCCGGCCTTCGGTCTGCCTGATGCTGGCGACGGCGGGCGACCGGACCACGCTGGTGCGGCACATGAAAGAGGCGGCGTTCGATATTGAGCGGCTGCGGGCGATTTATGCCGCCGCGCAGCAGCAGGTGCGGGCGGTGGAGCGACCGACGTTGGTCAGCTTTGAGCGGATGTTGCGCGACGCGGGCGAACGCACGACGCGCGAACTCACCGATACGGATTTGCGCGTGGGCATCGGGCTGATGGAGCGGGTGGCCTTGCTGGTGCGCCATGCCGATGCGCCGGCGGGCGTGACGGTGGCGGTCAACGGCAACCTCTTGGCCGCGCCCGATGCCGATTTCAGCCGCTTTTGCGCGGTGGCTGAGCTGGAGCCGGGGCAGCGCATGGAGGGGCGGCTGGTGGCCTGGGCCGACGCGCTGGGCCTCAGCCCATTGGAGTTGGAGCGGCGGCTGTTGCGCTGGCGCGACGAGGGGCGCATTCAGTTGCGGAGCGGCGGGCGCGAGGCGGTGCTGGAACGGCTGAAAGCGCCGCCCGACACGGCGGCCCAGATGCAGACGCTGCTTGACCAATACGAAAAGGCGCACTTAGCGCGCATTGACGGCCTATTCCAGTTCACCGGCGGCGATGAGTGCCGCCATCAGGTGTTGGCCGGGCACCTGGGGCACCAGATCGCGCGCTGCGGCAGCAGTTGCGATAACTGCAAGACGGGCAAAGCCGGCCACAGCGCGCCACGCCGCACGCCCGCCGAGCAAGCCGCCGGGCTGGAAGCCCTCTATGCCCGCCTGCGGACGGAGCGCACGGCGTTTATCGGCACGCCGTTGACCGCCAAGCGGGCCGGGATCATCCTGGATTGCATCGCCAGCCTGCCCTACCCGCTCACCAAAACGGCGATCAGCAAAGTGCTGACCGGGCGAGACGGCGCGCCGTTCAGCGCTGGGCAGGTGCGCGGCTATGGCGCGTTGCAGGGCACCGACGGCTACGATGTGCCCAAGCAGATTGATGCGCTGACCGACCTGGGTTACCTGATCGCCGATAACCGCACCGGCAGCCGGTTGCTGAGTGTGGGCAGCCTAGAAACGGTGGAAGCTGCGGGTCGCAGCCGACCGACGATCCGCCCGGTCGCTGCTGACCGTGCCGAAGAGCAAGCCGCCCGCGCCTATGCCCGCTTCGCCGCCGGGGATGAGTCGCCGGACGAAGCCTGGAGCGGCCTCGCCGCCGATGCCCCCTCGCCGGCAGAGATCGAAGACAACACGCCGCCCATCCCGGCGAACCCGGCGCAGATCATGCTAGAATGTGTCGCCGCGCTGCCCTTCCCGATGGGGCGCACAGGGATCGCCAAAGTGCTGGCCGGCGCGAACAACGCCGCTGTGCAAGCCGACCGTTGCCGCCATTTCGGCGCGCTGGCGATGTGCAGTCAGGATGCGGTGGGCAGTGGGTTAATGACGCTGCTGGAGGCGGGCTATTTGCGCCAGGAACAGCACGATAACCGGCCGCTGCTGGTGGTCACACCGAAAGGGGCGACTGCGCCGCCGGCGGCGGATCTGGTGCAACTGGACTTTAAGCATGGGGTTGGTCCCGACGCGGCGCGCAAGCGGGCCGAGCGCGAGATCGAGCGGCGGGCGGCCTATGAGGCGACCAAGCGCATCGCCGACGGGTTTGCGGACCCGACCGATGCGGCGCTGGCGGCGGATCGCTTCGAGCGGTTGCGGCTGTGGCGGCGGGTCACGGCGGGGCGCGAGGGGGTGCCGCCGTTTATGATCTTCCACGACCGGGTGCTGGAAGCGTTAGCCGCCGCCACGATCCGCAGTTTGGACGATGTGCGGGTGGTGCGCGGCATTGGCAGCATCGCGCTGGGCAAATACGGAGCCGATCTGCTGGAGATCCTGGCCGACGCGCCGGGCGATGAAGCCGTGTCACCCACCTGACGAGACGGATTGATCCGCGAAGGGCCGCGAAGAACCGCGAAGAACGATGGGTTGATCCACGAAGGACACGAAGGATCACGAAGGTTCCGATAATTAACCCGGCGCAGCCAACCCGACCAGATTTTGCCATTGGGTAGGAGGCGGGCGAGATCGCGGTGGGGCCGGCATCGCCGGGTGGAACCGCCTCCTACAATCCGTTCCGTTCCGTTCTTTAGCTGGCGACAGGCCAGTTAGATTGAATCGTTATTGTCGAAGCAATTATAGGAAAGCAAGGGTCAGATGATAGACAAACCGCAGAGCCAAAACAAAGAGATCCAGCAAGACGCGCAAGAAGCGGCGCGTATGGGACCGATGGCGACGACGCGCGAGATCCGCGTGATCGATCCGACCGCGCCTCCGCCGGGCGAGGTGACGGCGGCACTCCGCACGCCGCGCTGGCTGTGGGCCTGGATTTTGCCCGCGCTGCTGGTCTGGATGCTTTATATGACGCGCACGGTGTTGGGGCCGTTCGTCATCGCGGCGGTCCTCGCCTATATTTTCAGCATGGTGATCGATCAGATCCAGGCGCGGCTACACTGGCGGCGCGGGCTGGTGGTCGGCGGGCTATATCTGATCGTATTGACCGTGCTGGGCGTGGGGCTGTTTTTCGGAGCCGAGGCGCTCTATGGGCAGACACGGGCCTTTATCGTCGGTGGGCCGGACATCGTGGCGCGGGCGCTGGAAAAGTTTATGGGTACTACGCAATACACCTTCGGCGGGCAAGTGGTGGATGCCCATTCCTTAGCTGCGCGAGTCAATGAGGGGGTCAGCAACTACTTCGGTAGTGCCGGCGGCGATGCGATCCATTTGGCGGGCCTGGTTGTTAGCCGCAGCCTGGATCTGTTGCTGGTGATCATCGTCAGCTTTTATCTGCTGATGAGCGGCAAAGACATTGGTGCCTACATGATGAAGTTCGTGCCGGAAGCATCGCGGGCGCGCACCGGCTATATCGCCGGGCGGATTCATACCGTATTGGGCGCATATCTGCGCGGGCAATTGCTGCTGATCGTAATTATGAGTGTGGCGGCGTTTATTGTCTTGCTGGTGTTGCAAGTGCCTTATGCGTTGCCCCTGGCGATCATGACCGGCTTTTTGGAGATTTTGCCGTTAGTCGGACCCGCCATTGCCGCGACCCTAGCCGCCGTGGCGGCGCTGTCTGGTCCCGGTCCGTCGGCGGCGTTGGCGGTGGTGGTGGCCTATCTCATCCTGCGCCAGTTGGAAGACCAGTTGGTGATGCCGTTCGTGGTGGGGCGGGCAGTGGAACTGCACCCGATTGTGACGATTTTCGCGGTGCTGGCCGGTGGGGCAATGGTCGGCGCGCTGGGGATGCTGTTGGCCGTGCCGGTCGCGGCGGCGATTCGCGTGATCCTCGATTTCCTCTATCCCACCGACCCTGACCGGGCGATGGCCCAAGCCGCGCGCGGCATCCGTAAAGCGGTCCATGAAGCCGAGGCGCGCCACGAAGAACCGGCCCCGGCGGCGAAGGTCTGAGTTCTGAGTTCTGAATTAAGGGCACCACGCCGAATTATTGATCCACGAAGAACACGAAGGATCACGAAGCGGGGGTTAAAACGGGATAAATATGTTTGCCGCATTCCTTAACGGACGACTGGCAGCAGGTAGTCAACGACCAACACACTGACGACCGCCGACTGACCCCTGACCCCTGACCCCTGGCCCCGCGTCAGACGGGCGCGCCGACGAGGCTTTCGATGAGGGTCAGCACATGGTCCAGATCGAACGGCTTGCCGATCAGGGCGGCGTAGTCACATTCCTGTGGGTTGATCGAGCCGGGCGCGGCGGTCATCATGACCAGGGGGATGTTGCGGTACTGCGGGTCGGCGTGCATGAGGCGGCAGAGTTCGCGCCCATCCACGATGGGCATCATCACGTCGCACAGCACGAGGTCAGGCCGCACTTTCGGCAACGAGTCCAGCCCGGCGCGGCCATCGGCGGCCGTCACCACCCGGTAGCCCGCATCTTGCAGCACATCGCGCAAGATGTCGGTCAGCACCATCTCGTCATCCACCACTAGGATCGTTTTCATGGGGTTGTCGAACCTGAAGCGGATGCCGCAGCGGAGGGGGGAGATAGCGGCGCACCCAGCGAGGGGCGGGCGATGCCGGTCAAAATGGCCTCGGCGCTGGCAAAGGTCGAAGCGACATCCAGACCCTGCGGCGTGATTTTGAACTCGCGAATCGTAGAGTCATAGCCGCTTTCGCGGATTTTGACAATGGAGATCAGCCGGTACAGCTGGGAATAGAGTTCAACATAGCGCAAGAAAAGGATGTTGTCCACGCGACTACTCACGCCCGACGAGGGACCCTCGCTGCCGCCACCGAAGAGCTGCGGTGTTTCCAGGGCAAAGACGAGCGTCACTCCTAGTGTCCGCAATTCGTTGCTGAGAGCGACAAACAGGCGCATAATACGGTCAGGATAGATGACGTTATCCAGAAAGCCGGTCAGGCTGTCAATAAACAGGCGCTGCGTCCCTTGCCGGCGGACTTCGGCCAGCAGATGTTCGACCAGCGCGTCCACCACCTCTTCCAGCGAGGATCGCCAGACGAAGGCGATCTGCCCGTTGCTCATGTATTGGGCAAAGTCCAGGCCGATGCCGGCCGCTTTACTAATCAGTTGGGCCGACATTTCATCGAAGCCGAAATACAAGCCGCGCTCGCCCTGCCGCGCGCCTTCGGCCAAGAAGTGCAGCCCCAACAACGTTTTACCCGAACCCGGTGGTCCCAGCAACAGCGTGGTCGAGTGGGAAAGCAGCCCCCCGAACAGCATTTCGTCCAAGCGCGGCACGCCGAAGGCCAAGCGCGTGCGTGGGGCGCTATCGGTGGGCTGGGGCTGCAACACCGCTTCGGTACGCGGATGCACCACCACGCCACTGCTATCGATCTCATAAAAGTGGCGGCCGCGCAGATAGTCGGTGCCGCGCAGTTTGCGAACTTCCACCTCGCGCACCGCCCATTGCCCGATCAGGCGGTCGGCCAGATGGATGACCCCATCCACCATCGTATCTTCTAAGCGCGCTTCCGTCGTTTCGGCGAGCGTACTGATCAGCAGGGCCGTGCAGCCCAGCGTTTCAATGTACACCTGGAGTTCGTGAAAAAACTGCTTGTAGGCAACGTCCGACTCGGCTGTGGCTTGCGCCGTCATCAGCCCGTCAATCACCAGCAGCGTAGCTTTGCGTGTGCGAATCACGCGCCGTAAGAAGTCCAGCAGGCCGCGCAGCCCGCCGTCTTCCAGCGCTTTGTAGCCACTGATGTAATAGAGCGAGTCAGCCACTACCGCCGGGTCGAAAAAGGTCAGGCCGCGCATATGGGTGAGCATCCGGGCCTGGGTTTCGGCCAGCAGCGTGACATACACGGCGCGGCCACCGGTCTGCACATGATGAAACGCCATCTGGTTGCCCAGGATCGTCTTGCCCGCGCCCGGCTGTCCGGCGACGATGTAGATACCGCCCTGGAGCAGGCCGCCGCGCAGCACCAGGTCTAAGCCGGCGATGCCGGTCGGCACGGGCGAAAATTCGACAATCTCGGTGATCGGTGGGGGCAAAACTCTACGTCTCCTGCATAACAGACCGCAGCTCCGCTAGGAGCCGTGTTCCGCAAGAAGTAGACCATGCGTTGCCGGGAGCCTATTTGCGCGGGCGGTTCTTTTTGCGCGCCGCCGCCGCCTGCTTGCGCTTGGCTTTGGCCGGGCTGATCGTCGGCTTGCGCGGTTGGCTCCGCCCCTGCTCGGCCAACCGATCACGCACGGCATCCAGTGCCGCCATGATGGGCGCATTGATTGCTCGCCGGCGGGCGGTCAACTCCACACTGCGCGCTTTCATTTCATCTTCGCTGATCAAGCCGAACTGAAATTGCGTGAGGGGCCAATCGGTCATCATGATGTCCACTCTATCGGCGGCAAATACCTGCTCGATCAGCGGCAGGGCTTCGGTGACTTGCAAATCGGTGAGTTCCCCGATCAGGAACCCGTTGAATGCCGGGTCGTTGTCGGCAGACTGGGCTAGGAAGTGCAGCAAAATCGCTACGGCGCTGTCGCGGGATGCAGGATGTTGCTCGGCAATCTGGCGGATGCCCCCTAGCGCACTGGCGGACGCATGGTGGT
This sequence comes from Chloroflexota bacterium, assembly GCA_030853735.1. Lineage (GTDB taxonomy): Bacteria > Chloroflexota > Chloroflexia > QHBQ01 > JAICKM01 > JAICKM01. The sequence continues at coordinate 539 of JALYUO010000521.1, read as the reverse complement.
ACTCATGATGGTGAGCGGCGAGATGATCCTGCAAGAGCGGCAACGCGGGCGGCCCGATCAGGCCAAATACATGAGGCATTTCCTCAAAGCTGGCATCATCGTCGGCGTGATCCAACAGGTCTAGTAGCGGTGCGACGGCGGCGGCGGCCCGTAACTGGCCCAATGCCCGCCAAGCGTGCAACGCTGCCCACACGGTCAGGTCGTCGTCGGTGTCTTCACTCCCTTCGTCTCCCTCTAGGTCCGTAGCGGTTAGCAGGCGGATCAAGTCAGGGCTGTGCTGCGGTTCGAGGCCAAACTGGGCCACATAATCGGGCCAGTCGGCGCTACTCTGGTGGCCCCAGGCTTCTACTTTGCCCAAGCGGATCAATTGCGCAACAGGTGGCGGATATTCGGCAGGCATTTGGTGGTCTCCTCCCCTACGGTACGGGTCAAGCTGTGATAGAGAGAACGGTAAGCAGGCCAACGGTATGATGCGGCAAAGGCTGCTATAATAGGCTTGTGCGCCGACCTCACCCCCCAACCCCCTCTCCTACGAAGAG
>JALYUO010000511.1 GCA_030853735.1 Chloroflexota bacterium | reverse complement strand
TGGTCACGCTGCCCTATGTGGACCGCGCCTACTGGCGGCGCATCCCGCTGCTGGGCCGCCAATACACGCTGACCAAGCTGCTCGAACGCCTTTCGTTCGGCCTGGCCGGATTGCCCTGGCTGCTCTGGCACCGCCCCGCCGTCGTCTACATCCAGAAGCCCTACGACCTGCCGGTGGCCGCGCTCTGCCGCCTTGTCGGTATTCACACCGTTTTCGGCTGCCACGGCAAAGATTTTTGGTTGGGCGACCGCCTGTTCACCCGCGCCATGCAGGCCAGCGTGTCGTGTAGCGCCTACAATGCCACCCAGGTCCACGCCCGCTACGGCCTGCGCCCCACCGTGATCTACAATGGGGTGGACACGGCGCTGTTTCGCCCGGTGGGCCGTGGGCCGTGGGCCGTGGGCCGTGAGTCCGATGTTAGTGAGCAAGCCGCCGCGAATCACGGCCGTGATTCAGAACGCAGAACGCAGAACGCAGAACTCAATAGCACGGCCCACGGCCCACGGCCCACGGCCCACGTCGTCCTTTTCGCCGGGCGGTTGGTGCGCTGGAAGGGCGTGGAGTATCTGATCGAGGCGTTGCCGCTGTTGCAGACTCCCAATGTGGCGGTCTGGATCGCGGGCGAGGGGCCGTATCAGCCGGAACTGCAAGCGTTGGCGGCGCGGCTGGGCGTAAGTGAGCGGGTGCAGTTCTTGGGTCAGGTGCCGACGGCGGACTTGCCGGCGCTCTATGCCCAGGCAGCGGTGGTGGTTGGCACGTCGTTTGTCAATGAGACGTTTGGCATTGCTCTAGCTGAGGCGATGGCCTGTGGCCGCCCGGTGGTCGCCAGCCGCTTCGGGGGCTTCCCGGAAGTGGTGGCCGAGGGCGAGACCGGCTTGCTGGCGCGCCCGCAAGACCCCGCCGACCTCGCGGCCCAGTTGGATGCCGTGCTGGGCGACTCGGCCCGCGCCGCTGCGCTAGGAGCCGCCGGGCTGGCCCGTGTGCAGCGCCTGTTCACCTGGGAGGCCGTGGTGGATCGCCTCACTGTGGTGCTGCGGACGCTGGGCGACTAAGCACGGGGCGACTCAACTCGCCGCTACCGCTACGAAGCCCGCCTGCGCGGGCTGACGCGCAGGGTGGTAGGAGGGGCGACGGGCACCGGAGTAGGAGGGGGCTGTGTCCCCCGATAGTCAGGGGGAGAGGATGGTCAACCGTGGGGATCGCAAAAGGCACCAATATGGTCATGAGTTTTGTGCTAGAGTTAGCGGCGCTGGGGGCGCTGGCCTACTGGGGCAGCCAGACGGGTCAGGGGCTGATGTGGTCCATCCTGTTGGGTGGGGGCGCGCCCCTATTGGCGGCGGTGGTCTGGGGGCTGTTTGCCGCGCCACGCGCGGCGGTGCGGGTGCCCAGTGTGGTGCGAATGGGGGTGGAGCTCGCCTTCTTCACCCTGGCAACCGCCGCCTTGTGGGCCGCCGGGCAGCCGACCCTGGCCGCTGTGTTCGGCGTGGTGGCGCTCATCAGTTGGGTGTTGAGCTATCTGTGGCAGCAACGCCAAGTATGAACCGGATCGATGCCGACCGACAAGGCCAGCCATGACCGTGACTAACTCAACACTCAACACTCGCTACTTGTATGTCGCCTACACCCTCAGCCTGACGCTGAAAGCGGCGAATGCGGTGCAGACGTTGCAGACCACCCGCCACTTGCGCGACTTGGCGGCGGCGGAGGGCGCGCTGCTGACCGTGGTGGTGCCGCGCTGGCTACGGGAACCGAGCCGCTTTGCTGAGGTCTTGGGGCCGAATGTGCGCCACCTGCCGCGCATCCCGTTCAACAAGGGGACGCGCTTCTGGAAAACGGGCGCGCTGTCCTATGTGGAGCGCACGGCCTGGAGCGCGCAATTGCTGGCCTGGATCGGCTGGCAACGGCTGCGCGGGCGCGGCTTTGCGGCGATCTATGTGCGCGATGCCGTCTGCGCCTACTGGCTACTCCGCGCCGGCCGGCTGACGGGCGCGCCGCTGGTCTACGAGGTTCACGACCTGGAACAGACCAACCCCTCCGGCGTGCAGAGCGCAGGCTGGACGCGCGTGCGCCGCACGCTGGACCGCGTGACGATCCGCCGCCCGGCGCAGCTGGTCTCGCTCACGGCGACGTTCCTAGACCACCTGGCCGCGCAAGGCTTGCGCCCCGCCGCCGAGGTGAGCGTGATCCCCGATGCCTACGACGACAGCCTCTACACCGGCACCAGCCAAGCCGCCGCCCGCGCCGCCTTAGCCTTGCCCGCCACGGCGTTCATCGTCGGCTATGCCGGCCTGACCTTCGCCTACCGGCGGCTCGATCTGCTCGTCACCGCCTTTGCCGCCCTGCGCGCCCAGGTAGACCCTGCCCGTCCGTGCATCCTCATCCTGGCCGGTGGTCGCCCAGCAGAACAGGCCGACCTAGCGGCGCAGGCGCGGCAATTGGGCCTGTCCGTGGGCCGTGGGCCGTGGGCCGTGGGCCGTGACGGGTTGGCAGTCCTCGGTCGCCAATCGTCAGTCGGCGGTGGAGACGACGGGGTCGTTCGTCAACACTCAACACTCAACACTCAACACTCAACACTCGTTCTCTTGCCGGGTCAGGTGGATCAGGCCGCCGTGGTGCAATACCTCGCCGCCGCCGATGTGTTGGTCATCCCCGACACGGTGACGACGCTGACCGCCTCGCCACTCAAACTGTTCGAGTATATGGCGGCGGGCCGGCCCATTGTGCTGCGCGAACTGCTGGCCCTGCGCGAGATTTTGGGTGACGACGGCGTGTACTTCCTCGCCGGCGACGCAGCCGCCCTCAGCGCCGCGCTGGCCGGTCTGGCCGCCGATCCCACCCGCGCCGCCCGCCTGGGCCAGGCCGCAGCCGCCCGCGCCGTCGCCTACACCTATCGCACGCGGGCGGCACGAGTGCTGGCGGTGCTACGCAGCGTGCAACGGCACTAATGCCCGAAGCTAGGCGCGACTTTATAGCCTTTTGGGCTACGCCCAGTAATATATCACGATTCCAGCAGCTCTTGGGGAGTCTGAGCGTAGAGTTCGGTGTAGCCACAGTCCACACACATTAAGGCCGCACAATCGGTACTTTTCTGGATGCGGCGGTCGCCCAATATTCCAGTTGTGCGAACTGATCGGCGCAGTTGGATGTGCGGCCATCCCTGCCGCTCGCTACTGACTGCCCAGGTCCAAATGCGCGCATTTCCGCAGCGGGGACAGGGATCGGGCGTTTGCCCCACATACGAGCCGCCTTGCGGTCTATCACCCAACCGGCGTGTTTCATGGTCCATATCGTAAGCCTCCGGCTACTCTCGCTCGTAGGTGACATTCGTCCAGCACATAGGGGCGGGCGGTTGGGGCGGGGTAAGATCAAGGCTTGTACAAAGCCGCGCCGGATGCTCCAACCGACTCTGCGTTCAACTTTCAATTATACCGATAGGAGTCGAACTGCCGGTAGCGGCGGGCGGCTCATAACTCCCCGCGCAGCACGGCATAGAGGACCATGTCGTGCCACTGCCCGGCCCGCCACTGCGCCTGGCGCAGCACGCCCTCGCGGCGGAAGCCCGCCTTTTCGAGCGCGCGTTGCTCGGCGATGTTGGTGAGGTCGGTGTCGGCTTCGATCCGAGGAACCGGAGTCTGCTCCAACAAGTAGGCCGCGAGGCTGCGCTGGGCGCTCGCGCCGTAACCCTGCCCACGCTGCGCCGGCAAGAGGCTGATACCGATACTCCAGCACCAGGAGTGCGGTGAGGGACCGGTTCGTAACTGTCGCCAACTGACCGTGCCGAGCAGCGTGCCCTGGGTATCCGTCACGGCCAGTTGGCCGCCATCCTCGCGCAACGTCCGGTGGTCGGTGAGCGTCGCGGCGCGGTGGCCGGCATCGCTGTAGCCGGCCCAGTTGAAGGGGTCATCGTCCGCGCTGTCGGCCGCCTCCAGCGCCGGCACATCATCAAGTGTGAGTGGCCGCAGGCACACCGCCGGTAGTGCCTCTGTCGGCTGCGGGGCGGCAGCCCCATGTTGGCTAGTCCCGTCCATCTTACCGTCCTCCTATACTCAGCAGTGGGCACTCACGCCATGCAACTGCGGCAACAACAGCGTCCCGCCCTGATTCGGATGGACATCCGCTGGAGTCACAAGACATCGAACTCGCGGGCCGCTAGCGGACGGTCGAGCCGGAAGGGGTTGGCCGCCGGCGGGAGCGCGCCGGTGAGGGCAGCCACCGTCAGCCGGCTGCCGCCCGCACTCGCCATGATGCCGTGGCCGCTGTAGCCGCAGTTGAGGTAGAGGCCCGCCAGCGGGGTCGCCCCCAGGAAGGGCCGGTGGTCGGGCGTGTAGGCATACTGGCCCGCCTGCACCGACCAGCCGCTGGTGTTGCGCGCCCAGACCGTGCGCCAGAACGGGCTGATGCGGGCGACGCTGTAGGGGCTGGCGGGGTCTAGCAGATCGAACACCAGATCGGTGCGCGTGGGCACATCCTCCAACGGCGGACCGGCGGGCAAGCCGGGCACGGTTCGCAGCAGATAGGCTCCCTGCAAGGCCGGTCGCCAGTGCGCGCCGCTATCTTCATCAATGGTCATTGGCGCGCCGGGCGGCACTTCGGGCACGTCGGGCATGATCAGCTTTTGCCGCGCCACCGGGGCCAGCGGCACCGCCACCCCGGCCCAGCCCGCCACCTGCGCGGCGAACGGGCCGGCGGCGATCACCACGCGCTCGGTCGCCACCGTGCCGCGTGCCGTGACCACGCCCTGCACCCGCCCACCGGCCAGCATAAACCCACTGACAGCCGTGTTCAGGCAAATAGTGGCCCGGCCGGCCTGCACATAGCCCATTGTCAGCTTCCGCACATCCAGCCAGCCGTCGCCGGCGCGATAGCGGGCACCCACGACCGTTGGGGCCAAGTAGGGAAAGCGGTAGCGCGCCTCGTCGCCGGTCAGCCATTCGACATCGGTCAGCCCCCAGCCGTGCTGGCGGTCCACCTGCTGCTGCTGGTGAGCCACATAGTCGGGTCGCGTAGTGAGCCAGAGATAGCCCTGGCGGCGCAGATCAATGCTATAGCCCGGTAGCCCGGTCACTTCGGCAAACTGCTCAAAGAGGGCGATACTTTCGCGCACGAGGGCTATTTCTTCGGCATTGTCGAACTGGGCGCGGAAAGCGCCGGTCGAAGCGGGAGTGGTGAGGCTACAGAGCGCCGGGCGTGCTTCGAGGATCAGGGGGTGCAGCCCGGCGCGGGCGGCGAAAAAGGCTGTGGCCGCCCCCACAATGCCCCCACCGATAATCACCACGTCGGCGCTCGGCGGCAAATCCGCATCCAATTCCAGGGCAGGTCTCTCCATGATCGCGCTCCTCTCTAACAGTCGGCACCACCTCGTAGGGCGACTATACCATACCCGACCGGCACCCGCCAAACCGGTAGGAGGGGGCTGTGTCCCCCGACCGCACGGGCAAGGGGTAGGAGGGGGCTGTGTCCCCCGACCGCGCGGGCAAGGGGTAGGAGGGGGCTGTGTCCCCCGACCGCACGGGCAAGTGTAGGAGGGCGGCTCTGCCC
>JALYUO010000505.1 GCA_030853735.1 Chloroflexota bacterium | reverse complement strand
CGGTCACGCTGGCCGCCGCCTCGGCCTCCGCGCCCGACACGACGCTGGTGGTGATCAGCGACGGAGCCATCGGCGCGGCCCCCTTGCCGGAAGTGAGCGCGGCGGTGCGCTACATCCCCGTGGGGCACAGCGGCGACAATACCGCCATCACCGCCCTGGCGCTGCGTGATGCCCCGCAAGGGCCGCAATTGTTTGTCGGCCTCGCTAACACCGGCGCGACGGCAGCGAGTGGCTTGTTGAACGTGGAGATTGATGGGCGGCTGTGGGACTCGCGGGCGGTGCAGTTGGCCCCCGGCGCAAACGACGAGCGCACCCTGCCCGATCTGCCGCTAGACACGCAGTTGGTCACGGCCACGCTCAAGATCGCGGACCTGTTGCCCCTGGACAACACAGCTTGGGCGGCACGGGCGCGCGGGGCGGGCGCGGCCACCCTGCTGGTGAGTGCCGGCAACAGTTTTATTGAGAAGGCACTGGGCCTGCTGCCCCAGGTGCGCCTAGCGCGGGTGTTGCCTGGCAACTATAAGCCCGGCCCCGGCAGCGACCTGACCCTATTCGACGGCTACCTGCCGGCCACCCTGCCGCCGGGCAACCTGCTGCTGATCAACCCGCCCGATTCGCCCCTGGTGCCCGTCTCCGGCACGCTGGCCTACCCCGTGCTGGGGCCACGCGAAGGGGATGATCCACTGCTGCGTTATGTCAACTTAGACGGCCTGCATATCGCGGAGGCGGCACGGATGCAGACTCCCGCCTGGGCGCGCACACTGGTCCGCACCACGGGCGGCGATCCCCTGCTGCTGGCCGGGGAGACGGCGGGCCGGCGCGTGGCGGTGATCGGCTTCGATCTGCATAAGTCGGATCTGGCGCTGCAAGTCGGCTTCCCGATCCTGCTGGCGAACTTGGTCGGCTGGCTGGCTCCCGGCAGCGCACTCGACCTGCCGCCACGCCTGACCCCCGGCAGCGCGCTGGCGATCCACCCCTTGCCCGAAGCCGACCGCGTGACCGTGGACATTCCCGCCGGGCCGGACACGCCGGCGCGCACGGTGAGCCTCGCCGCCGGTGCCGACCTCTCGTTCAGCGACACCGCCGCGCCGGGCCTCTACCGCATCCGCCAGACGGCGAAGGACAAACCGCTGGGCACGGTCGAGTGGTTCGCGGTGAACCTACTGGACAGCGTGGAATCCACCATCACGCCGCACGCCACGCTGGCCCTCCAGGGTCGCCCCATTAGTGGCGCAACCGCAAGCGGGCCGCGTGAAATCGCGCCGCTGTTGCTGGCCCTGGCCTTGCTGCTGCTGGCGCTAGAATGGTGGCTCTACCATCACGGCCAGGCCGGGCTGCTACGCGGCTGGTGGCGTGGGCCGTTGCGCGTGAAACGTGAAACGTGAAACGTGCGAACTAGCGATAGCAGGGATAGTTATCCACAAAACACCTAGTTATCCACAAGTTTTCCACCGTTTTGGGTTTTGTTGGGGGATAACTAGGGATTCAGTTGGGATATAGTAGGGATTTTGCCGGGATTGCTGAGTGGCAGCAAAGTGGTACTCTATGCAATGGGAGGTCTCCGAATGACGACTAGGCACAGTGTAGATGAGCAAGGAGTTGAAGCGATAGGGTAGATCGGGAACTCGAAAGCCAGGGTGTGCGTGCCGGGCGCTCAGGTATTGTCGAGCTGTAACAGATGCCAGACGATACAGGGTTGGAGGGCTAAACTGCCTGTCTAAGTGGTGTCGGCCACACTATAGATTTGCAGCCCCTAATACTTAGGTGGGCGGACTCGGAAATGGCGGAGCCTTTTGCTCTAAGGGATCATACCGCACGATAGTTACGCTAACAAAAGCGGTACGCGGCTCACTGATGAAGAGCCGATATGCCAGATGGGTGGGTCCATCGTAGCTTCCTTGATGCCACTCAAAGACATCTTCGGGGTACGTACAGTCTTTGTCTTTGGCAGCACACATAAATGGGTTTACCCAGCCATCCTTTTGCAGCGCCTCTCGATAGAAACTCAGTACTTGAGCAAAGTTATCTCTGGTCTGAAACGTGAGCCGTTTGGTTTCACCACTATCTTCAGTCTTCACGGCTTGGCTGTTAGGATATACCGGTATATTAGACACACTAGGCGGTGGGCGACTTATAAACAGGCGCTGATCGAATGGTCCGATTCCCAGGACGGCAAGCAGGAGACACAACGCCACCACGGAAGATGGAAGCAGAAGAAAAGTAAGAAGGTCGAATGAAGCCCGCACGTTGTGTGCCTTGCCATTGTGTATCATACAGCGATCCTAAGTAAGGAAGGACACAGCACGGTCATGACGGGTGACGCACGGAAGCGCAAGCGCCAGGGTTGTTCCTATTCTACGCGCTTTGGCGACCAGACGCAAGGTTTATTGGCAAGCAGTCACTGCAAATATGTGTTGCTTATGCGCTGACGTAGGTATGCGACGATGGACACAACAAACGGACGCAGCATCATCCATGCGGATATGGATGCCTTTTACGCCTCGGTGGAGCAGCGCGACCACCCGGAGTGGCGCGGCTTGCCGTTGGCGGTGGGCAACGGCACCGGGTCGCGGCGCGGCGTGGTGGCAGCGGCCTCGTATGAGGCGCGGCGCTTCGGCGTGCGCTCGGCCATCCCCCTCTGGCAGGCGCTGGAACGCTGCCCCAACCTGCTGGTGGTGCCCGCCAACCACAAGCTGTACCGCGAAGTGTCCAACGCGGTCCATGCCGTGTTTCGCCGCTTCACCGCGCAGATCGAGCCCATTGCGCTAGACGAAGCGTTCCTGGATGTGACCGCCGCCGCGCCGACCATTGCCGCCGCCACCGCGCTGGCCGCCGACCTAAAGGCGCAGATCCGGGCGGCGGTGGGGCTAACGGCCAGCCTGGGCGTGGGCAGCGGCAAGATGCTGGCGAAAATCGCCTGCGACCACTCCAAACCCGACGGCTTGCTGGCCGTGCCGGCGGGCGGCGAAGCGGCGTTCCTCGCGCCGTTGCCGGTGGGCGTGGTGTGGGGCATCGGCCCCAAGCGGCAGGCCGAACTGGCCGCGCGCGGCATCACCACCATCGGCCAGTTGGCTGCGCTGGACGAGGACACGGCGCGGGTGCTGTTTGGGCGCTGGGGCAGCGAAGTGCTGGACTTGGCGCACGGCTATGACCCCCGCCCGGTGGTGGCCGACCGCGACAGCAAATCGATCAGCAGCGAGACCACCTTTGACGATCCGCTGGCCGTGGAGCAGGACGGCGAAATCCGCGCCATCCTGACGGGGCTGGCCGAGGAGGTGGCGGCCAGTGTGCAAGCGGAGGGCTTTCTGGCGCGTTGCGTTGCGGTGAAGATCAAGACCGCCGACTTCCGCAGCCAGACGCGCCAGCGCACGCTGTTGGCCCCCAGCGACCAAGCAGGGGTGTTCGCACGGGCGGCGGTGGCCGAGTTCCACCGCTGGTGCGCCGAGCAGCGGGCTGCCGACCCGCGCCGACGGCTGCGCGTGCGGCTGCTGGGGGTGCGAACCGCCGATTTTATTTTGCCCAGCGAAACGCGCCAGTTGAGCCTGTTTGAGGGGCTGTTGCGCCATTAAACGGCGATAATTCGCGCAGTTACGCCGCTATTATCCCCCGGTAAGCGAACGGATGTGCATATCTCAGTCGGTTCTCCCCCAGCTTTGCACAGCGTATGTGGATAACTCCTGCCGGCTTGTCCACAGCAGAGGCCACCATAACGCCTAAATGTGGATAAAAGCGGCACTTTATGCACTAAATGGGCGGGTTACTAGCGACAGCCGCTAAAGGCTTGTGGAAATGTGGATAACTCTGACCACCGGCTATCCACATCCTTGCTGAGTCACAGGCAGAGAGCGTTGGATATAAGTAACTCTTATAGAAAATGGGCCAAATAGCCCCTTGTCAGCCTGTGGATAACTTGCTATAGTAATGGCACCCCGCCGCGTGTGGGCCATGGCAGTCGGCACGGCGGGGACAGGCAGGAGTAAGACCGTGGAAGCAACACAACTCTGGCAAGCGGCGCTCAATGTGCTGCACGGCCAAGTGGCACCCAAAGAGTACGATACTTGGCTTAAGACCAGCACCATCGCCGATTTTGACAACGGCACGGTGGTGGTGGCGATGCCGAACACCTTTGCCGTGGAATGGGTAGACAACCGCATCAAGCCCCTGGTGGAGCAAACATTAAGCGAAATCGTCGGCTACGCCCTGCGCGTGCGCTTTGCGGTGCGCCAGGGCAACGGCTATTTTGTGCCGCCTCCGGCAGCCGACCGGGCAGCAGCTATGGCGAACGGCGCGACGCAGGGGTTGGGTAGCGTTGCTGACGTTCCCGATCAGAGGTCGAGTATGACACAGGTCAATGAGGAGCCGGCCGGCTACAGCAGCAACGGCGGGCGCAGCTATTCGACCGGCAGCGCCGGCGCGGCCGGCAATGGCAACGGCAACGGTGGGCAACGCTATCAGGCACCCACGCGGCGCGAAATCTCGGCGCAAGCCGAATTGCTGATGGATGACTCGACTCCGCTGAACCCTAAGTACGTGTTCGAGCATTTCATCGTGGGGGCCAGCAACCGCATGGCCCATGCGGCCAGCACTGCCGTGGCCGAGAAGCCGGCCCATGCCTATAATCCGCTCTTCCTCTACGGCGGGGTCGGACTGGGCAAGACGCACTTGCTGCACGCCATCGGCCATTATGTGACGAGTAACTACGACGGGATGCGCGTTCTCTATGTGTCGTCGGAAAAGTTCACCAACGATATGATCAACGCCATTCGTGATAACCGTAACGAAGAGTTCCGCAACCGCTACCGCACGATAGACATCCTGATGATTGACGACATCCAGTTTATCGCAGGCAAAGACAGCACGCAGGAAGAGTTCTTCCACACGTTTAACGCGCTGCATGGGGTGGGCAAACAGATTGTGCTGAGTAGTGACCGCCCGCCGAAAGCGATCCTCACCCTCTCCGACCGCCTGCGCTCACGCTTCGAGGGCGGCCTGATCGCCGACATCCAGCCACCCGACCTGGAAACGCGCACCGCGATCTTGCGCGCCAAAGCCGACTCGCAGCAGATCCCGGTGCCCAGCGAAGTGATTGACTATGTGGCGCACAAAGTCCAGAGCAATATCCGCGAACTGGAAGGCGCATTGAACCGCATCATTGCCGTGGCCGTGCTGAACCACAAGCCGCTGACGGTCGAAGTCGCGGGCATGGCGCTGAACGATCTGGCGGCCAACAACCGCCGGCGGCAGATCACGCCGGGGCGGGTGATCGAGATCGTTGCCGGCTTCTACAGCATGGACATTGACGATCTGAAAGCCAAGTCGCGCAGCCGCGACATCGTTGTACCCCGCCAGATCGCCATGTACATCATCCGCGAAGAGACCGACAGCTCGCTGACCGACATCGGCGCAGAATTCGGCAACCGCGACCATACCACCGTGATGCACGCTTGCGAAAAGATCGACAAGGCGAAAGAGACGGACAACCAGATCCGCCAGGCCGTCCTTGCTATCCGCCAGATGCTCTACGGCGAAATCACGCATTAACCCTCGGCCGGCCTAGCCCTCCCGACCGGATAGCTGACAACGATGTTCGCATCCGGTCCAAACTGTCGTTGCCACGTCATGATCGTGAGCCTGATCCCAGCCCGCACTCAACATAAGATTGTGTATAAGTGCCGCGTTTCTGTGGATAAACCCAGCCCTTTGTGGATAAGCACGGGCCGGTACTACGGATTCAGCACCCTGCCGCAGCTGCTTTCCTGACACCCGTGCAGCCACCTTTTGGCTGATCCGCCGGCCGATAGCGCGCCAAGTAGGCCGCTCATTGCCGGCAGTAAACGCAACTTTGTGGATAAGGCTGCGGATAAAGGGTGCAAAAGCCGGGTATAAGCAGCCCTACTGCTTGGGATAAATGGGGGATAAATGGGGGATAAAGCAGGGCTAACGAGTTGTCCACAAATCCACCGGGGGATAAAGGATGCGGATAAGTGGATAAGCCGGTAGCGTTCTCCACCGGATATGCCGGGGTATAGCGGCGTTTTCAGGCGCTACACAACCTGTTATCCACTTATCCACGCTGCCTACTACTAAGACGACGGAATGATCTATATATAAGAGAAAGACGATAGGGATAACGCAACGTCCCGGCATTATCCACCGGTATCCTGCACCGCACCCGCTTACCAAGACTGTGCAGTATAGCAACAAAGATTAGCAACCCAATTGTTGGGCAAAAGACTTGTATCCCCCGGCTGGGATATGTTATAATGGCAATATTCCCCGCTGTGGGTTGAACAGACGGTCGGTGACTGAAAGAGAGGCGACTATGAAAATTGTTTGCAGCCAAGACCAATTTAATCGTGGTCTGAACATTGTAGGCAAAGCGGTGACGACGCGCACCACGCTGCCGGTGCTGAACAACATCCTGTTAGCGACAGAAGACGGTCGCCTCAAGCTGACGGCGACGAATCTGGAAGTAGGGATCACCTACTGGCTACCCTGCAAAAGCATCGAAAGCGAAGGCGCGATCACCGTGCCGGCGCGCCTGTTGCAGGAGTTCGTCAATAGCCTGCCCAACGACCTGATCACCGTGAACGCAGATGAGAGCAACGGCAATGTCCATCTGACCTGCGCCCGCTACGAAGCCAATATCCGGGGTATTGATGCCAATGAGTTTCCCAACCTGCCCAAGCTCACCGGCGCGCCGTTAGTGACGATCCCGGCGACCCTATTGCGCGAGATGATCACGCAGGTGGCCTTTGCGGCCTCGCGCGACGACAACCGCCCCGTGCTGGCCGGTGTGCTGATGAGCTTCCAGGGCCGCAAACTGACGATGGCCGCCGCTGACGGCTTCCGCCTGGCCGTCCGCACCGCCGAGCTAGAGCAGCCCGTCGGCAGCGAGGGCGATCTGCGAATTATCGTCCCGGTGCGCGCCATGGACGAGCTGGCCCGCGTGCTGCCCGATGCTGGCGTGGGCGACGACGCAAAGGTGGAGATCACCGTGACTCCCAATCACAACCAGGTCTTGTTCCACGCCGACAACCTGAATGTCACCTCGCGCTTGGTGGACGGCAATTTCCCCAACTACGAGCAAATCATCCCTGGTCAGTGGACCACGCGCACGGTGGCAACGACCACCGACCTGCAAAAAGCCATGAAGATCGCCTCCTTCTTCGCCCGCGACAACGCCAGTGTGGTGAAACTCAGCACCACCCCCGCCGGCGAGTTGGAGCCAGGCCTGCTCACCATCACCGCCAATGCCGCCGAAGTCGGCGACAACCAAAGCCAGCTTGATGTGCTGATTGACGGCAACGGCAGCCAAATCGCGTTCAATGCCCGCTATGTGATGGATGTGCTGGGGGTCATCAACACCGCCCAAGTCGCTATCGAAACCCAAACATCGGGTGCGCCGGGTGTCTTCAAGCCGGTCGGCAGCGACACCTATTTGCACGTTATCATGCCCATGCACCTCGCGCAACGGTGATCGTCGCCGGCTTTCCCTGGCAGGGGCCGGTGCGTCACCCGATTTATTGAATGCCCCGCAGATGTTTCACAGGAAGCGTCTGCGGGCTTGCTTTACAGGCAACCGCGCAGCATTATGGATCCACGAAGGAACACGAAGGATCACGAAGACGGGATTAAAGAACGGGCTGTGTTTGTGCGGATTTTCCCGATGGACTAATGTTTCATGTGAAACATTGCTGCGAAGTGCGGACGGCGGACGTTTCACATGAAACATTGGCAATTGCTGCGAAATACAGGCGATATATGTTTCATGTGAAACACTGATTTAGCCTAAAAGATTGCGCGAACGGACAAAACTATAGGAGGGTGGCTTCGCCCCGCGACCGTGGCCGACGAGGAGGTGCGTAGGGGGCGCGGCAACCTAGTGCAGGTTCCGGTGAGCTTTTGGTTTTTGAGATGCGTAGGTGCGAAGCGTTGCCCACTTGCTGCTTCGTACCTGGGATGCTATAACCCTCGGTTGTAAATCACAACAGGTTGCCGGAACCTGCACTAGCGGCGAGATCGCGGTACGGCAAGCATCGCGGGGCGGAGCCACCCTCCTACAATCCGTTGGTGGGAGCACGACCGACGGGCTAGGTTTAGTTGTTACTCACATGAAATACTGCTGAAGAATGTTTCATGTGAAACAATGCCGATTGGTGCGAAATACAAGCGATAGATGTTTCATGTGAAACAATACCGACTGGTGCGAAATAGGGCGATGGATGTTTCATGTGAAACACTGCTGGGCGAATGATCTAACAAGATGTTTCATGTGAAACACTAGGGCAAGGGGTCGTCGCATCCGTGTCCTCTGCTACGTTTATGCTAGTGTATGGCTGCTTTCGTGTTGCTGGGTAGGTGCCCTGCTTGCTATGGTAATTTAGGGAGGTATGAGCATGATGCGCTGGTTGATCCGGCTGGCAGTTGGTGGGCTGATCGTGGGCCTGCTGGCCTATGCGTGGTCGCAACTGAACAGCGACTTGGACGATGACGATCTGGACGACGACATTCCGCTGGAGTTTGAGGTGCCGTTGGACAGCCTGCCCGCCATGACGGATGGGGCAAGCGACACGTTTGCTGCGGTAGACGCGGATACGGGCGAAGGACCCGGCGCGAACCTTGCCGCAACTGCGCTGGATGCGACACCTGCGGCAGACAGCGGGGATAACCGCGCACGAGTGAAGCGGACGAACGAGGCGAACGAAGATGACCTGACGCTCATTCGCGGCATCGGCCCCGTCTTCCAGAAGCGGCTGAATGATGCGGGCATCAAGACCTTTCGCCAATTAGCGGAAAGCAATGCGGCCCACCTGGAAGCGCAGGGGATCGAGGGGGTAGGGGTAGACTTGCCGAGTTGGATCGAGCAGGCGCAGGATCTAGCGACCCGCCCCGAAGCCTGATGGCGGACGATGCGCCGGCGCTGGTGGCGGATTTGCAGTGGCGACTGGCAACCGTCGCGCACGCTGCCGACCGGCAGTTGTTGCGCGCCGGCCTGCTGGATGCGCTGACCCATCCGGCGCTAAAGGTGCGGGCGCTGGCTGCCGCAGGTTTGGGCCGCATCGGTGATGAGCGCACGGTGGTGCCCCTGCTCCACGCGCTGCACGATCCGGCTCCCCTGGTGCAATGGCAGGCCGCGCACGCACTGCGGGCGTTGCATCACTACGGCTTAGTTTCGGCAGAACGCTTGTCGTTCCAAGACGACCGGCGCTTTGAGCAATGGAAAGCGGCGCGCTTAGAGGATCTGCGGGCGCAGCTAACCCACGACCTGGGCGCTGGGCGCGCGGAAGCGGCTTATTCGCTGGCCGCTGTGGGTGCCGCAATCGCTTTGCCCTGGTTGCTGGATGCTTTGGCTGACGAGGATGCCACGGTGCGGGCGGCAGTGGCCGAGGCCGTCTTGACGCTGGTCGCGGCCGATGCAGCGCTGTATGAACCGGCGCACCAGGGCAGCAGCCGCTTGTTAAGTCATGGCGATCCTGACTGGCGCTGCACCGCTGCGGATTTGCTGGGGCGCTTAGGCCGGCGGGCGGCGGTGCCGGACCTGCTGCCGCTGTTGCATGATGCCGACGCGGGGGTGCGCTGGTGTGTCTGCACGGCGTTGGGCGCTATCGGCGACCCGCGCAGCGTTGACCCGCTCATGGGGCGCTTGGCCGACGACGATCCGTGGGTGCGACGGGGCAGCGCCGACGCGCTGGGCCGCCTGGGCGATCCTTACGCCGTGCCCGCGTTGCTCCAGTTGATCAGCGATGAGCAGCCGCTGGTACGGCAGGGGGTCATCAGCGCGCTGGCCGGGATCTGCGGCCCGGCGGTGGGGCCGGCATTGATCCGGGCACTGGGCGATCCTGATACCGCCACCCGCCTGCTGGTTGTGCAGGCGCTGGCAGCTATCGGCGATGCGGCGGCCTTGCGCCCACTGGCCGCTCTGGTGCGCGACCGCGCCATGATCGGCACAACGACGGTGGGCCACGCGGCACGGGCGGCGCGCCAAGCCATTCGGCAACGACTCGACCGCAAAGAATAGGGCTTTCGCGGCGGCACTGGTGATTTGGGCGTAAAATAACCACTTATCCAGATTTTATCCACCGTGATTGTGCATAACTATCGCTTTACAGGGTACGCACGGCGGAGAAACGAGGCGCAGTATGCCGGCAGCGATTACTTCAGCGGGGGGAGTCGTCTACCGCCAAGAGGGCGGCAACCTCGTGATCCTGATGATTGCCGATAGTCAGGGCCGCTGGAGCTTTCCCAAAGGCATGGTGCAGCGCGGCGAAGACCCGGCCACCGCCGCCTTGCGCGAGGTGCAGGAGGAGACGGGGATTGTGGGCCAGTTGCTGCGCTTGCTGGGCGAGACGCGCTACATCTACCGGCAGAGCGGCCAGTTAGTGACCAAAACCGTCTACTTCTACCTGATCCGCGCTCAGTCCCAGGCGATCACGCCCCAGCTTTCCGAAGTGGCCGATGCGCGCTGGTTCCCCAGCGCCGAAGCCCTGCGGCGCAGCGCCTTTGCCGCCAACACTGACCTGCTGCGAAAGGCCATAGACTTGCTGACGGCAGAGGGCGCTGATAGCACACCATTGACTTGACTTGACATAATATAAGAAAATGCGTTGCTTTAGACTTGGAGTTTAGACTATTTCTCATAGGACAAGCACGCCTAAAGTGTGCCTGGAAACCGAATACTTACGTTGTTCGCTCACCGATTTGGGCGTGAATCACGCCCAAAATCTGGCTATCTGTGCCTAGCA
>JALYUO010000489.1 GCA_030853735.1 Chloroflexota bacterium | reverse complement strand
CGCGCTAGGACAAGCATCCACAGACCCGCTAAAGGTCAGATTCTGATCCACCGGAGGTGGGTTTTCTCTACGCTCCTTCTATAATCAATGGGATCTCACCCGCGCCAATTTAGATGCAATCACCCTGTTGCGCTGAATGCGGCCCTTGACAAGCGGCCGGCTATCGCCTATAATAGGCGTGCGCGTGCAGGGGCGAGGACGCATCGGCGTGGGCAGGATGGTCGCTGTTGCCTTTGGGCGGCAGAGGAAAGTCCGGGCTACACACAGCAGGGTGCCTCGCGAAAGCGGGGGTGAGATCGGCGGTACGCCCCGATCTTGACAGTCCAACACAGGCACCGCCGGCCGGGCAACCGGGTGGCGGTGAGAGCAACAGAGACTACTGCCGGGCCAAGCGCGCAAGCGGGCGACCCGGACTGAAAAGGGTAATCCTCCCTGTAGCAATCTCCGGCCCGCCCGCAAGAGTCGGCTGCTTGCCGAGTCGGGCGAAAGTCGAGAGCCGGTGCCGGCGCGAGTCGGCACCCGTGGCCCCGCAAGGGACCGCGAGAGAGATGACCATCTAAAACAGAACCCGGCTTACTCGCCTGGGCCGGTGCGTCCAGACCCCAACTGCGTGGTATGGTGGCTTTAGCTCAATGGCAGAGCACTTGATTGTGGATCAAGGGGTTGTGGGTTCGAGCCCCATAAGCCACCCCCAATACTAAACGAACCGCATACACAAGGCCCGGCATCGTAATGTGTCCGGGCTTTGTGTATTGCGAGCCGCAAGAGACCATAATGAAGAGGCACGCCGCCATGACGAATCCATTACCGCCGCAGGTCACTGAACAATCGGAAGCCGCTAACGACCGAGCTACAGGCGAAAGCGCGGTACGGCGGCAACGGCAACTCAGCGCCTATGCTTTGCAAAATGACTACACCCCACCACCGCGTGACGCATGGCACCGATCTATCGGTATCTTCGCCGACGATCCGTTAGCGGCCGAGGTGTTTGCCGAAGTCGAACAGGCCCGCGCGGCGGAACGTCCCAGCAGATGATTTTGAGCCGGCAACGGACTGTAGGCGGGTGGCGCTGCCCCGCGACCGTGGCCGCCAACGCAGCCCGTCTCCATTCCGCATTCCGCATTCCGCATTCCGCAATCCGCATTCGTAGGAGCTGCCCCATGCCCAGCGGCCCAACGGCGACGCACAACAGGGCGTATTAGCCGCCCGCGATCATAAGACGAAAGGATGCCATCCACATGGACGAAACCCCGCACCTCCCGACCCCCGGCGAAGCCGAAGGCGACCGCGCCGCCGCCCCTACCGCCCCGCCGAGCCCCACCAGCTCCGCCGACCCCGCCGCCGCCGAGCCGACTCTGCCCAATCCCAGCCAAGCCGAGGGGGAGGATGCGTGAAACGTGAAACGTGAAACGTGAAACGTAAGTAACTACTCAGCTACTATATGGCGGCTCTTGCGCTGCGCTAGGCACTATATGTTGTGGTTGCCTGTTCACAAGCTGCGGGCGAAAACCGCATTTTGGCCGGTTCTTCGTGGCAGCCTTACTATATGTTGTGGTCTGTCACGTCCAATAGCCTACATCTTGTGAACGCCGCCCCGAAAGTAGGCTGAGTAGTTACAAACGTAAAACGTGAAACGTAGGCGGTCGGAGGCGGTGGCCCCCGGCGCGGGGGCGGCCGACCGGCCACGAATGGAGCCACGAATACACGAATAGCAGTGGACATGGGCAGAACGTGCGAGGCGGGGGCTGGCCCTGGTCAACCCGGCCGCTGCGGAGAGTGCGGGGAGCTCCGGCCCCATTCGTGCATTCTTGGCCCCATTCGTGGCCGGGCGACCACCTCCGTCGCCGAGGGGAACCGCCTCCTACCGTCATTCAAGCCCTTAAACTCTTGACAGGCGCTTACGTTCGTGCTATTCTATAGGTAGGTCAAACACCGCTATAGTCCTGTGCTATTCGAATCGGGAGAAGTGACTGCGATGTACCCAACTGACTCCACGCAAGCTGAAGCAACCAGAACGGTAGCCAACAAGATTAGAGCTACCATGAGCGGAGCAGCGAGTATCGCCGTGTTGGGGTTAGCCCTGACCGCAGCCCCGCCGGCACAAGCCGATGGTTCTTCGCAATACTTCCCCCAAACAGGCCATACGGTACAAGCAGAGTTTTTAACTTATTTTAATGCTCATGGAGGTCTGGCGCAGCAGGGCTACCCGATTAGTGATCTGACTCAGGAACAGCTTGCCGACGGACAGATGCACACCGTGCAATACTTTGAACGGTCCGTGTTTGAAACCCATCTAGAAAATAAACCGCCTTACGATACGTTGTTGCGCTTAGTGGCGGTGGATTACTACAACGCTCGTTATTCGGGCGGAGCAGCGAATCAAGAAGAGAATAATACGCAAGGCAGTGTCTATTTTGAGCAAACAAAACACCGCTTGGGCGGCATCTTTCTCAAATACTGGACAGAACATGGTGGGCTGATTCAGCAAGGCTATCCCATCAGTGGGGAGTTTACGGAAACCAGCGCACTAAACGGCAAGCAGTATCAGGTGCAATACTTCCAACGCGCGGAGTTTGAATATCATCCTGAAAACGCCGGCACTCCTTACGAGGTTCTGCTTGCTCAACTAGGCAAATTTAATCTTGCTCAAAAGAATGGTGCTCCCACATCAACTGGTGTTGCAATTGCGCCGTCACCACATCCAAGTGAAACACAACCGCCGGTTGCTGCTACTGCAACGGAGATAGTTCCTGCTAATCCTGCGGAGGCAAGAATACAGGAATTACTTCCTATGTTTGATGGTTTGCAAACTAACTTAACGCTCAATGGTATCCCGATAGGTTTAGAAAAAGAACATGGTAAAAGAAATCTTTTTGTTGGACTCAGTGAAGCCCTTGCTGGTGCAGTAGGAGATGGCAGAACTGCGGCTCAGATAAGAGAACTGGTTGCGGATCGAAATGCAACAGTTGACGTACATACAATTGAATTACTAACTCCAACAGCGCGTAGACCATCTTTAGTAAGAATAAGTGAAAATGTTGTGCATATCAAACCTGCACTAGGGGTAGCATTTATTGTTGGGCCAACTACTGGTTACACACCTATATACCTTTCTGATGCACGTAGTGTTATGACTGTAGATGAAAATGGAAGATTTACGATTATTTATGATGGGCGTTCACCAGCGGTTGATGAATATGGTAAAAATAGTGCTGCTTATGCAATCAATGTGTTTTTGGAAGCCCTAGCGGAACAACACAATTTTACTGCTGATGATACTCACGTAGCAAGGCCAAATTCATATTTGGATCACGTTATATACAACGTTTCTCATAAGACCACGATAGTAAATACCGATAATTTCTGGAAGGGAGACTCCGCAGGTTATACATATTCAGTCCTTTCTCCTCAACAGTAATAGTAACTGTTCAGTCTGCGGCTAGGAGGCAGAGTCTGTTATTCTTCGCTGCGCTCAGAATCCGCCGGGGCGGCTAGTTACCGTACCATAGGCGTGCTGCGGACGGGGCGCGTTCCCATTAGGCGACGGATCAGCACCCCAACGG
>JALYUO010000379.1 GCA_030853735.1 Chloroflexota bacterium | reverse complement strand
CCCTCGGGCGCGTCGAAGAACGCACCCGTCCCAATCGCCGGTCACCACCCGTCCCTGTACGTCCAGTTGCGTCGGCAGGGTCGGGCGACGGTCAGTTCGTGCGCTTTACTACGGACCGCGCGTGCGGCCCGCACCCCGCCGACCGAGGGTAGGTACGTAGCGCCCAGATGCACGCCCTGCGTACTGCCGGCGGGGAGGGTGCCGCGCCAGGTCTTGCCATCGCGGGTGAGTTGCCGGCCGCGTTGGGGCGCGCAACGGGCGGCCGGCGGGGTGCAAAAGGCGGCCACTTGCCGTTCCAGCGCGGCGACAGCGTGGGCGGCATAGCGGCGGGTCCAGGTGGTGGGATGGCGCAGGGTGTGGCGAGGCTGCTCCGCCAGGCGGGGAGGTCGAAGACGCGCAAGCGATCCCACTGCACCAGGGCGGGGCGGTCGGCCGGGTTGGCAAGGTTGGCGACGCGGGCCAGGGCCCGCCAGGGCAGCCGGAGAGAGCGGCCGCCGCGCGGGGCGCGGGGATCGGGGACGGCGGGGAGCGCGGCCAGGAGGTCATCGTGCAAGCAGGCGAAGGAGTCGGGGATAGTGGTCCATTGCGCGCGGGGTACACGGAGTAGAGTCCCTGAGTAGCACCTTGCTCAGCTAAGAGGGGAGTAGACCTACGCCTACCTTACCGCAGCACGGTGCTATTGTCGCGCCGCCCCGACTTCGCAGGCGTTCTGCCTACCGGTGCTCCCCCTTGCGTGGGAAGAATATTTGTTCTATACTAGGTGCGGAGACAGCAGGGCAGCCTCCATCCGCCGACCTGCTACCGGAGCCATGCGTAGCGCAAATGACACCCATTGGGCCGATCTTGAACGGGTGCTGTCCTTGGTCAGACAGCTGCTCCATAACCTGCAACTTGGCGGGCCGGAAACCGCCGAACCCTATGCCCCGCAGCCTGGTGATCCGCCGCGACAGTGCGAATTGTGTGGCTTCACCCTGGCCCCCGACCGGCCCTACCTACCCACCACCGATCCCCTCTGGGGGCGGCACATCGACCGGCGGATGTGCCTCGACAATCTACAGGGCTGGATGAGTCTGGTTTTTGCCGAATTGCGCGCGACGTTACCGGGCGGCGTAGCTCCGCTGGACATGGAAACGGCGGATACACCTACACGACACTGGCCGCAGAACCCCCCGGCGGAGCCATTGCTGCACCGCGCACAGGTCGCGATCACCCTCCGCTTCCGCGCCACCGTAGCGGATATCACTCCGGACAGCGTGCGCGCTGACTTGATGCGTTATGCCAATGGCGCCGATCTAGTCGCGCCAGGGCGGGCGTGGACGGCGGCCTGGGGACGCGCGCGTGCCCAGCGGCACCTGCTGCACGCACTGCTGGCAACCCCCGTCGCGCGTGATGCGTGGATCGCCCACGCAGCGGCCTACGCGGTGGATGTGCGGGTTGAACCCACCTGGGTCCGGACCCTCGGTGAACTCGATCCCCCGGCCGGCGAGCGCATATTTGCCCCGGTCGCGGCGACCCTTGAGCCGGAAGATCAGCGCCTGCTCGCCGATGGCGACGAAGATTGGATCGATAGCACGGATCAGTTGCGAACCAGCGTCACGCTCACGTTAGAAGACCACCACTACACCGTCACCACCTGGCCCCCGGAGCCGGCGCGATGATCGCGCGGCCCCCGGCCCCCGCCCTGGTACCTACACGCCTCTGGCCGACTACCTGGTATCTATGGCCGATCTGGCTGGCGCAGGTGTCCGACGGTGCGATTTTCGTAGCCCTGCGGCCCCTGTGCCGGCAGATCGGCCTCCCGTGGGCGTGCGCTATCCGCGCGTTACAGGTGGACTGGATGGCGGGGCCGCAGGTCGCCTGCCTGACGCTGCCCGGCCACCCGGTGCCTTCCCTATGGCTCGATATCCATTACCTGGCCGGCTGGCTGTTACAGTGGGAGCCGGCCCGGTTCGCTCCCAGGAGTCGGGCGCACATAGAAGCGTACCAGGCGGCAGCCGGCCGAATGCTTTGGGAGCGCCAGCGGGGGCGGGTGGCGGGCATCGAGTCGCCCGATCCGGCAGCCTATGCGCGGGCCGTACTACGGGCGATACTCGGTGATTGAGGGAGCTATTGCGCCTTGGGGCGGCAGTACGAACCAATGCTGCTACTTTGTAATACGCAGAGAGCGTTGTTAGCTCTCCATACCTGCGCCAATCCTGCCGCCTTGGCGGGAATCGTCGGCGTGACCACGGCCCAAGCGCCCTATGTGGCATACAAGCTGGGCCATTATAGCGGCTTCCGGCTTTTGCGGAAGCCTTTTTATGGTTTCGGCGACATATGTGTAGCCCCGGTAGTACGCTCTGCGGTCCAGGACACTGCAGTGGGGATCGGTCTGGCGGATGTCCTGTAAAAGTACGGTACTGAGGCTGACCCTGAACAGGGTCAGGTTCGCCGCGTTGGTGCCCCCTGTTGCTGTCACGGTCATAAAGTCTTCCAGTCCCCAATACTGTTCGTCAGCGCGGCAGGTAAACTCGATTTGGCAGCGCCGACTGTACTACGCGATCACCTGCTCATATGGCAAGGCCAAGTCGCTGCTGAACAAGAGCACCGGGCTGTGAGCCTGGGGGGTCCGCTTGGTTTTGACCAGGATCACCACGGTGAGCGGCGCAGCAAACGCCTTATGCCGCAGTTGGGCGTGGTGAAGCGGATCACGCGGGACAGCGTGCGCTGGCGCAGCGTGTCCTGGGCTACTGCGGGGTAAACTCCGTCTGGGCGGCGGCTAGCACTGCGCCGCTGCTGTCCACAACGGTGAGATCAATCGCCACGTAATAGCCGAGGGTGGCGCGGCCGATACCCCATACGCATCAAGCTAACGTGCCGCGATGCGCCACTAACGCCGGGGTCTCCAGCAACTGGTAGGTACTAGGCTGTTTTTTGCGTTTTGTCATCTGGCACGTCCGGCGGATGACGCGGGCGATGCCTTCCAACACCTGTAGCAACTGGCCCTCCGTGTCCCAACTGAGCACGATCCCGCCTGCATATTGCCGCACCACTTCCGCTGCCTGGCGCAAGCTCCGCGCCGGATCCGCCCAACAACTCACCACCAGCACCCAATGGCTTACCAGCAGCGCCAGTAGTTTCCCATAGATTTCACCCAGCACCCGCCAGCGGTTTCCACTCGCCGCCCACTCGTCAATCCGCCCGTGGCTTTTCCACAGCTTGAAGAGGAGTTCGATTTGCCAACGCACGCCGGCCCGCACCACCGCCTCTGCCACACTCAACTGCGCGGCGGGAATATTCGTCACGTACACATTCCAGTCCGCACTCGCTACGCGCCGCGCACTGACCGCCTGACCTTTGCGCCGCGCTGCTGTGCGCAGCTTGCGGCGGCGGTTGTCGGCGACTTCCTGGGTGACGCGCACCGCGATCAACCGCGCCGGCAGTCGGGCCCGCACGCCTAATTCCACCCACTCGTCCACCTGCGTCCCCGTCTGGGCGGCCAGCAGGTCCTCCAGTTCCTGCCGCTGCCCCGCCGTCCACAACGCCACCCCGGTTTGCAGGCGCGAAAACCAGTAGCCGGCCTCCGCTGCAATCGTCGCGAACCGCTCTAGGTGGAAAAAGCCGAGGTCCGTTAGACGCACGGCCTGGGGCGGAATCGGGTGCGCTTGCCCCGGCGTCAGGCGGTCGGGGACGATCCCATCGCGCAATTCCACCGCGCAGACACTACCGGTGCGGACTTTGAGGCCGAGGGCCAGCTTGAGGGTGGCGGCGGAGCCGTCGGCGGGGGGCTGTCCATTGCCACCGCCCATCCACACCTGGCCCAAACTGGGCGGTAAGGGAATACAGGAAGAGTCGAAGACCAAAACGGCGCTGAACCGGGCCAACAGGCCGGCGGCGAGCGGGGTGGCCGCCCCGATGGTGGTGGTCGCCATTTGCTTAAAGACCCCCAGCAGTAAATCGGCCGCTTGTTCGGTGAAGTTGCCGTCAAAGCCTTGTTCACTAATGCGCAGCCCCCGGGCGGCCGCGGTGTGGCAATAGTCACTAGATACCGCTGGCGAACCCTCGTTCAGCAGCCCACTGTCGGAGGAGACTCCACAATCCAGGGGTGTGCCAAACGGGGGCCTCTGTGCGGCGCGGGGAGGGCTGCGCCGCCCCGCACCGCCCGCCGCGTCCGCTGACCAC